>NZ_SZZV01000020.1:0-93524 GCF_009829935.1 Pantoea sp. Seng
AGCATTTGCTGGCCCGGAGGACAAACTTTGCCGCAGGGCGACGAAAATTGCCGCCAGCGCCGCCAAAGCTGGATACTGAATCAAACCGTGCCGCCGACACTGTTGGCACCCGGTCAGGAAGGGGTGAATGGTTTACGTCAGCGTTATTGGATCAACCCGCAGGGCTTACGCGTGGCGGCAGATTGCCCTAAGGCGCAGAGTCACGAAAGTTTGATGTGGCCACTGCCGCTGGAACCCTGGTTGCCGATGGCGGAACGCCGCCAGCAGCGCCTGCCGCCTGTTGATCCTCGCTGCCCACCCTTAAATCAGGGCAGCGCGCCACCGCTCTTGATCACCGGCGTGATTGAGGGGCAGCGTGTGCAGCCGCTGCCAGGCAAAGTGGTATTGGTGCTGCCGGTGGCCGTTCAGGGCGGAAAGGGGGCGCAGCGCTGGTGGTTTTTGAACGGGCAACCGGTGGAACAGAAGGCAGAACAAAACAGTGCGGCGCTGGTGCTCAGCGAACCGGGCCAGTATCAACTGGTGGTGATGGATGAGGCGGGCCAACTGGCATCCGTCTCATTTATTCGGGGTTAGATATCCGCGCATGCCAGATTCTGCGCGTGTTCGCCCCGACAAAAATCAATTATTTTCGATAATTCCACCAATCGGCAATAGGCAACGCCCGATGATGTCCCTATAATCGGCGCGTTTTCTTACCGGGAGCGAATTCCCGGTTTCTTCAGGATGCTAACTAGAGGTCATCATGGCAATCGAACGTACTTTCTCTATCGTTAAACCAAACGCCGTCGCTAAGAACGTGATTGGTGCTATCTACAACCGTTTCGAAAGCGCAGGCTTCAAAATCGTTGGTGCAAAAATGCTGCACCTGACCAAAGAGCAGGCTGAAGGCTTCTACGCTGAGCACAAAGGCCGTCCATTCTTCGATGGTCTGGTTGAGTTCATGACTTCTGGTCCAGTAGTTGTTTCTGTTCTGGAAGGCGAAAACGCCGTTCAGCGTCACCGTGATCTGATGGGTGCAACCAACCCAGACAACGCACTGGCCGGTACTCTGCGTGCTGACTACGCTGACAGCTTCACTGAGAACGCAACCCACGGTTCTGACTCAGCTGAATCTGCTGCACGCGAAATCGCATACTTCTTCGCAGAGAACGAAGTCTGCCCACGCACTCGCTAAGTGCGTTGCTGCCAATGCGGATAAACGACTTTACACCTTTTCATCATCGGTAAAGTCGTTCCCCTGGCATCATGCAGCAGATGTAGTACAATAATGCGCCCTTGTTGAGCCTGGCTCAGCGAGGGCGTTATTTTTTTCCTATTCTTAACCAGAGCCGTAACGTGTAACAACGAGGCCAGAGAACATTATGTCCGAACAGATTGTGACGCCGTCGTCCGCTTCCCCCGTGGTTGTTTCCCCAAAAAACGAAAAAATTAACCTGCTGGATCTTAACCGTCAGCAGATGCGCGAATTCTTTTTAGAGATGGGTGAAAAGCCGTTCCGCGCCGATCAGGTCATGAAGTGGATGTACCACTACTGCTGCGATGATTTCGAGCAGATGACTGACATCAACAAAGTGCTGCGTGGCAAATTGATGCAGCGCGCTGAAATCCGTGCGCCGGAAGTAGCGGAAGAGATGCGTTCCAGCGATGGCACTATCAAGTGGGCGATTCGCGTGGGCGATCAGCTGGTCGAAACCGTGTATATCCCGGAAGCTGACCGTGCAACGCTGTGTGTCTCTTCACAGGTAGGCTGTGCGCTGGAGTGCAAATTCTGTTCGACTGCGCAGCAGGGCTTCAACCGTAACCTGCGTGTTTCCGAAATCATTGGTCAGGTATGGCGCGCGGCGAAAATTATCGGCGCGGCGAAAATTACCGGCCAGCGTCCGATCACCAACGTGGTGATGATGGGCATGGGCGAGCCGTTGCTCAACCTGAACAACGTGGTGCCAGCAATGGACATCATGCTGGATGATTTCGGTTTTGGTCTGTCAAAACGTCGCGTGACGCTGTCTACCTCGGGTGTCGTGCCGGCACTGGATAAGCTGGGCGATATGATCGACGTGGCACTGGCGATTTCGCTGCACGCACCGAACGATGCGATTCGTGACGAAATTGTGCCGATCAACAAAAAGTACAACATCGAAACCTTCCTCGCGGCGGTTAAACGCTACATTGGGAAATCGAACGCCAATCAGGGCCGCGTGACCATCGAGTACGTGATGCTGGATCACATCAATGACAGCACCGACAACGCGCATGAGCTGGCTGCACTGCTGAAAGAGACGCCGTGCAAGATTAACCTGATCCCATGGAACCCGTTCCCGGGCGCGCCATATGGCCGTAGCTCCAACAGCCGTATCGATCGTTTCTCCAAAGTGCTGATGGATTATGGGTTTACCACTATCGTGCGTAAAACGCGTGGCGACGATATTGATGCGGCTTGTGGTCAGTTAGCAGGTGATGTTATCGACCGTACCAAGCGCACCTTGCGTAAGAAAATGGCCGGTGAAACCATCTCTGTGAAGGCGCTCTGAAACACGGCGCCTGGTGATACCCACCGGGCGTAAGCCGTGCCAGTCTCTCCTCTCAATGTCAGAGGGAGAGACTGAAATGCACAAAGGATTATCGGCAGTGTTGTTGGCGGGCTTTGTTGTAACCGGTTGTGTCAATCCACCGGCCCAGCAAGGCGCTGCGGATATCAGGCTACAGCTAGGGTTGCACTACCTGGCGGTGAAAGATTTTGCTGCAGCACATCGTAATTTATTACGCGCTGAGCGGGCCGCACCGCAAGATTATCGTGTGCCGTTGGCGCTTGCGCGGCTGGCACAGGCGCAGCAGAATAGCGCGCAGACCCATTGGCACTACCAACGCGCCCAGCAGTTAGCGCCAGCGAATGGCTACATCGCTAACAATTACGGTGCGTTTCTTTGCGGTTTAAGGCAGTATGGCGAAGCGCATCAACAGTTTAAGCTGGCGATGGCTGCACAGGAAATCGAAGCTCGTCAGGATGCATTTCTGTTTTCGGGCTATTGTTACCTGCAGGCTGGAGAGAGTGCCTCAGCGCGCGAGTCTTTGAGCAACGCGCTGATTGCCGCACCGGAGCAAGGCAGTCAACTGCTTCTGGAAGTGGAAAGGCGGCTTGAACAGCAGGATCGCATGGCGGTTCCGCTGCTATTAGAAGTGTACCACCAGCGTTTGCCCGTAACGGCAGAGAGCCAGTGGTTACAAATACGTTTCGCCGCGCAACAGGGAAACGCTGCTGACGTTACACGTTATGGCGACCGGTTGGCGCGAAGTTTTCCACAATCGATACAGTACCAGCGTTATTTAGCTAATGAATACTGAAGCCACTCAAGAGAATTCTGCAGTACATTCCACAGGTGAACGCCTGCGTCTGGCCCGTGAGCAGATGGGGCTGACTCAGCAAAATGTCGCTGAACGCCTGTGCCTGAAACTTTCTACCGTACGAGACATTGAAGAGGATAAGTCGCCAGCTGATTTAGCTTCGACGTTCTTGCGCGGTTACATTCGTTCTTATGCTCGTCTGGTGCATGTGCCGGAAGATGACCTGTTGCCGATGATGGCGAAGCAGGCTCCCGTGCGCGCGGCCAAAATTGAGCCAATGCAGAGCTTCTCGTTAGGTAAGCGCCGTAAAAAGCGTGATGGCTGGCTGATGATTTTCACCTGGCTGGTGATTTTTGTGGTCATTGGTCTGACCGGCGCGTGGTGGTGGCAAAACCATAAAGCCTCGCAGGCCGATCTGGTCTCAATGGCTGACCAGAATGGCAGCAGCAGCGATAACAGTCAGTCTATTCCGCTGGGTGAAAACAGCACTGACAGCGCGACTGACAGTGATACCAATGCCGCCGGTACGCCGGTGGATAACGGTGCAGGTGCGGTTGCGACACCGAGTACCAGCAACAACGCGGCTTCGGCTGCCAACACCACTGCGCCTGCGACCAGCAGCGATAACGCCGTGGTTTCACCGAGCCAGGCACCGATCGATAACGCACCGCCAGCAGCCACCTCTCCGGCACCTGCCAACAGTGTACCGGCAGGTCAAATGCCGACCAGCAACGCGGCGGTAAGCCAGCCAGCGGGCGACCCAAATGCGGTGGTGATGAATTTCAAAGCCGACTGCTGGCTGGAAGTCACCGACGCTACTGGCAAGAAGCTGTTCAGCGGATTGCAACGTAGCGGCGGTAAGCTCAGCTTGTCCGGAACGGCTCCGTATCGTCTGAAAATTGGCGCTCCGAGTGCGGTTGATGTGCAATATCAGAATCAGCCCGTTGATTTAAGTCGTTTTATCCGTAATAACCAGGTTGCCCGTCTGACGCTGGGTGCGCAATAACGCGCAGCGCGCTTTCCGGGTAATTGTGGAGAGAGAATATGCATAACGAAGCACCCATTATCCGTCGCAAATCAACACGGATTTACGTCGGCAAGGTGCCGGTTGGTGATGGTGCGCCCATTGCCGTTCAGTCAATGACCAACACCCGCACCACGGATGTGGACGCCACGGTTAACCAGATTCGCCAGCTTGAGCGTGTCGGTGTCGATATCGTGCGCGTCTCTGTTCCGACCATGGATGCGGCGGAAGCGTTCAAACTGATTAAGCAACAGGTCAATGTGCCGCTGGTGGCGGACATTCATTTTGACTATCGTATCGCACTGAAAGTCGCCGAATATGGCGTCGACTGCCTGCGCATCAACCCCGGCAATATCGGCAACAATGAGCGTATCCGCCAGGTCGTGGATTGTGCCCGCCATTACAACATTCCTATCCGTATCGGCGTGAATGCTGGTTCACTGGAAAAAGATCTGCAGGAAAAATACGGTGAGCCAACGCCACAGGCGCTGCTCGAATCCGCGATGCGTCATGTTGATCACCTCGATCGCCTCAACTTTGATCAGTTCAAAGTGAGCGTAAAAGCTTCTGACGTGTTCCTGGCCGTTGAATCTTATCGCCTGCTGGCAAAAGCCATCGATCAGCCACTGCATCTCGGTATTACCGAAGCGGGTGGCGCGCGCGCCGGTTCAGTAAAATCAGCGATCGGCCTGGGCTTGCTGCTGGCGGAAGGGATCGGCGATACGCTGCGCATCTCTCTGGCGGCAGACCCGGTGGAAGAAGTCAAGGTCGGTTACGACATTCTGAAATCGCTGCGCATTCGATCACGCGGTATCAACTTTATTGCCTGCCCAACCTGTTCACGTCAGGAATTTGATGTGATTGGGACGGTGAATGCGTTGGAAGAACGTCTCGAAGACATCATCACGCCAATGGATATCTCGATTATCGGTTGTGTGGTGAACGGTCCTGGCGAAGCCACTGTTTCGACCATGGGCGTGACGGGCGGTAGCCGTAAAAGTGGTTTCTACGAGGACGGTGTGCGTCAGCGCGATCGCCTCGATAACGACAATATGATCGACCAGCTGGAAGCACGTATTCGTGCCAAGGCCAGCATGCTGGATGAAAGCCGCCGCATTAACGTGCAGCAGCTGGAAAAATAAGGGACGGTGCGCGCCCGCCGCGTGCCGGTTTGTGATTGAACCTGTGCGGTTTCATCCTCATAAGGTATGATGCCGGACAGGTTTTTTTGTATTAAGAGATTCTAACGTGGCGAAGAATATTCAAGCGATCCGTGGGATGAACGACTACCTGCCGGCGGATACTGCGATTTGGCAGCGTATTGAGGGCACCCTCAAGCAGGTGCTGGCCAGTTATGGCTTTAGCGAAATCCGTTTGCCGATTGTAGAGCAGACCCCGCTATTTAAACGCGCTATCGGTGAAGTCACCGATGTGGTTGAAAAGGAGATGTATACCTTTGACGACCGCAACGGTGAAAGCCTGACCCTGCGTCCGGAAGGCACCGCGGGCTGCGTGCGCGCCGGTATTGAGCATGGTCTGCTGTACAATCAGGAACAGCGTCTGTGGTACATCGGTCCGATGTTCCGCTACGAACGTCCGCAGAAAGGTCGTTACCGCCAGTTCCATCAGATTGGTGCGGAAGTGTTTGGTCTGCAAGGCCCGGACATCGATGCTGAACTGATTATGATGACCGCACGCTGGTGGAAAGCGTTAGGTATCGCTGAACACGTGAGTCTCGAACTCAACTCTATTGGATCACTGGAAGCGCGCGCGAACTACCGCGACGCACTGGTGGCCTTCCTTGAGCAGCACAAAGATAAACTGGATGAAGATTGCAAACGTCGTATGTACAGCAATCCGCTGCGCGTACTCGACAGCAAAAACCCTGACATCCAACTGTTACTCAACGATGCGCCGACGCTGAATGAATATCTCGATGAAGACTCACGCGCGCACTTCGACGGGCTGTGCAGCCTGCTGGATGACGCGGGTATCGCTTACACCGTGAACCAGCGTCTGGTGCGTGGCCTCGATTACTACAACCGCACCGTGTTTGAGTGGGTGACCAACAGCTTAGGTTCACAGGGCACCGTGTGTGCCGGTGGACGCTACGATGGTCTGGTTGAACAGCTGGGTGGTCGCGCTACGCCAGCGGTCGGTTTTGCCATGGGTCTTGAGCGTTTGGTATTGCTGGTCCAGGCGGTTAATCCAGAATTTGAACCGACGCGCATTGTTGATGTCTATGTTATCGCTTCGGGGCAGGGCGTTCAGTCCGCTGCGATGCAATTGGCGGAAAAACTGCGTGATGCAGATCCGGCGCTGAAGCTGATGACCAACTTCGGTGGTGGTAACTTCAAGAAGCAGTTTGGCCGTGCAGACAAGTGGGGCGCACGCATTGCGCTGGTGCTGGGTGAAGACGAAGTGAAAGCGGGCCAGGTTGTGATTAAAAACCTGAGCACAGGCGATCAGCAAACCGTTGCCCAAAGCGAAGCCGCTGCGACATTGCGCACGCTGCTGCAGTAAACGCAGCACTGCAACAGCCATTTAAAGGAGAGGGATTGCGTGGAAGTTTACAGCAACGAAAACGAACAGGTTGACGCACTGCGTCAGTTCTTTGCGAACAACGGCAAAGCGCTGGCTGTGGGTGTGATCATCGGCATTGCTGCACTGGGTGGCTGGCGTTTCTGGACCAGTCATCAGGATGGTGCGGATAAAGCTGCGTCGGCACAGTATCAACAACTGACCACTGCGATGCAGGCGGATAAGCCGCAAACGCTGGAAGCGGTTGCCGCCTTTGCCAATGAAAATAACAACACTTATGGCGCACTGGCTTCGCTCGATTTAGCGAAACAGTACGTTGAAGCAAATCAGTTAGATAAAGCCATTACGCTGCTTCAGAGCGGGCTGAAAGATACCAAAGATGCCAACCTGCAGGCGGTGATTAACCTGCGTCTGGCACGCATTCAACTGCAGCAAAATCAGGCCGATGCCGCACTTTCAACTCTTAACAATGTTAAGGGTGATGGCTGGACAGCCATTATTGCGGACATTCGTGGCGAAGCACTGCTGAGCAAAGGCGACAAGCAGGGCGCACGTGATGCCTGGAGCAAAGGTGCTGAATCGCAGGCCTCTCCTGCGTTGAAGCAAATGCTGCAGATGAAGATGAATAACTTAAGTTAAGCCAGTCAAGAGAGCGCACATGGAATTACGTAAATACCTGCTGCCAGGGCTGATTTCAGTCACTCTGCTCAGCGGTTGCTCGCTGTTCAGCGGCGAAGAAGATGTAGTAAAAATGGCTCCGCTGCCGAAAGTGGAAAACCAGTTTACGCCACAGACGGCCTGGAGCACCTCGGTGGGTGATGGCGTTGGCGATTTCTATTCCAATCTGCATCCAGCCTGGCAGGACGGTACCGTCTATGCGGCCGACCGCTTTGGCGTAGTGAAAGCCCTGGATGCCAGCAACGGTAAAGAGAAATGGAAAGTCGATCTCTCTGAGAAAACCGGTTTCTTCTCGAAAAACATCTCAGCTCTTCTCTCTGGCGGCATTACCGCTACCAGCGATCGCATTTATATCGGCAGCGAGCGCGGCCAGGTCTTTGCACTGAACAATAACGATGGCAGCATCGCCTGGCAGACGAAAGTCGCCGGTGAAGCGATGTCGCGTCCAGTTGTGAGTGATGGCCTGGTACTGATCCACACCAGCAACGGTATGTTGCAGGGGCTGGACCAGAGTACTGGCGCGATCAAATGGAGCGTCAACCTCGATATGCCTGCGCTGTCACTGCGCGGTGAATCTGCACCGACTGTGGCATTCGGTGGTGCGATTGTCGGTGGTGACAATGGCCGCGTGAGTGCAGTAATCATGAACCAGGGGCAGTTGATTTGGCAGCAGCGTATTTCGCAACCAAGTGGCGCCACAGAGATTGATCGTCTGAGCGATGTGGATACGACGCCGGTTGTGGTTAACGGTGTGATCTATGCGCTGGCTTACAACGGTAATCTGACCGCGCTGGAACTGCGTTCAGGCCAGATTCTGTGGAAACGCGAAATCGGCGGCGTGAAAGACATGGTGGTTGATGCGGGTCGTATTTACCTGGTCGATCAGGATGACCGCGTGATTGCGCTCAATGCCGACGGTGGCGTGGCCATCTGGCGCCAGAGCGATCTGCTGCATCGCAACCTGACTTCACCAGTGCTGTTTAACGGTTATCTGGTGGTTGGCGATAGCGAAGGTTATGTGCACTGGATTAACACCCTTGACGGGCGCTTTGTTGCGCAGCAGAAACTGGACAGCGATGGCTTCCAGACTGACCCGGTGGTTGCCGGTGACAAGCTGCTGATCCAGGCGAAGGGCGGCGAAGTTTACGCCATCACTCGTTAAGATTGGGCTTTGCAGGAACCGGCTTCCTGCTCGCTAATACGGCTCCTGATTCGTCAGGGGCCGTTTCGTTTTTAGTCAGGCATGGTATTCTTAGCGCCTTCAGCCTGACGCCTTCTGGCAAATGTCGTTATAATCACGCCATTCGGGCGATTTATTTTTAAAACTGAGGCAAGTGTTATGGTACCTGTGGTCGCGCTGGTTGGGCGTCCCAATGTGGGAAAATCTACGCTATTTAACCGCTTAACGCGCACTCGTGATGCGCTGGTAGCGGATTTTCCTGGACTGACTCGCGATCGCAAATATGGTCGCGCCGAAGTGGAAGGGCGCGAATTCATTGTTATTGATACCGGCGGTATTGATGGCACCGAGGAAGGCGTCGAAAACCGCATGGCAGAACAATCGCTGCTGGCGATTGAAGAAGCGGATGTGGTGCTGTTCTTGGTGGATGCACGTGCGGGTGTGATGCCGGCCGATCAACAGATCGCCAATCACCTACGTTCGCGCGAAAAAGCCACCTTCCTGGTCGCGAACAAAACTGACGGTCTCGATCCTGATGCTGCCGTGCTGGATTTCTATGCGCTGGGCTTGGGTGACATTCACCCGATTGCGGCCTCGCACGGTCGCGGTGTGAACAACCTGCTTGAAGCTGCGTTGCTGCCATGGATGAAAGAAGCCGTTCCGGAAGTGGCGTTGACGGAAGAAGAAGAAAACGCCGCTTACTGGGCCGCGTTAGAAGAAGAAGAGGACGAGAAGGCGTTGGCGGAGGAGGAAGAAGAAAACTTCGACCCGACCACCTTGCCGATCAAGCTGGCTATCGTTGGCCGTCCTAACGTCGGCAAGTCAACGCTGACTAACCGCATCCTGGGTGAAGACCGCGTTGTGGTCTTCGATATGCCGGGCACCACGCGTGACAGCATCTACATTCCAATGGAACGTGATGAGCGCGAGTATGTGTTGATTGATACCGCCGGTGTGCGTAAACGCGGAAAAATCACCGAAACCGTAGAAAAATTCTCTGTCATCAAAACGCTGCAGGCCATTGAAGATGCCAACGTGGTGATGCTGGTGATTGATGCACGTGAAGGCATTTCCGATCAGGATCTGTCACTGCTCGGCTTTATCCTGAACAGCGGTCGCTCATTGGTGATCGTGGTCAACAAGTGGGATGGCATGACCCAGGAAGCGCGTGACGAAGTGAAAGAGATGCTGGACTTCCGTCTGGGCTTTATCGATTTCGCGCGCATTCACTTTATCTCGGCGCTGCACGGCAGTGGCGTAGGTAACCTGTTCGAATCCGTGACCGAAGCTTACGACTGCTCAACCAAACGTGTCGGCACCGCGATGCTGACGCGCATCATGACCATGGCTTCTGACGACCATCAGCCGCCGCTGGTGCGTGGTCGCCGCGTGAAGTTGAAGTATGCCCATGCTGGTGGTTATAACCCGCCGATCGTGGTGATTCACGGTAATCAGGTGAAGGATCTGCCAGATTCCTACAAACGTTACCTGATGAACTACTTCCGTCGCTCACTCAACGTGATGGGCACACCGATTCGCATTCAGTTTAAAGAAGGCGACAACCCGTACGCGGGCAAACGTAACCTGCTGACACCGACGCAGCAGCGCAAACGCCAGCGACTGATGTCGCATCTGAAAAAGAATAAGCGTTAAAGTGAAGAGGGCCCAAACGGGCCTTTTTTTTCGCCCTGATGCCGCACGATAAGCTCATCATCCCTGACATATCGCCTTAACATCAAAAATTACACTTTGATTCAGCCTCATATTTATTAATAACTTATGACTGGTTTTGTAGCAAAAATGCTATTACGCAGTAACTCCTTCGTTATGGATGTTCACTTTCTAATGAACCAGGTGGTACAATCCTGCCGCCTTGTAGCGAGAATCACTCTCACCTGCGATGTGTCCTTGCTCACAAGCGCCGAATGACGGGCATTGCACCCGTACCAATAGATATAAAATAAAGCGTAACGGTTTGGTTCCTGTCCCCCATCGTTGGCAGGAGCATTGCTACTGGCTACAGCTTGTTAGCCGGCACCAGCGCGTTATTTTTTCAGGAGAGTTTTTGTTATGGCAGAAAATTCCGCTCGTCCCTGCAAAGGGTTGAGTATCTGGTCTGTATTGTTCGGGCTGGTCCTGCTGGCTGTCGGTCTGTTCTTCGCGATCGGCGGTGGCAAGTTGGTCGCTCTGGGCGGCAGCTGGTACTTCCTCATTTCCGGTATTGTGATGTTGCTGTCGGCGGTTCAGTTCTTCCGTCGCAAATCATCCGCCGTGACCTTATTCATTCTGGTCTTCGTTGGCACCCTGATTTGGGCGCTGTTTGATGCGGGCTTCCACTTCTGGCAGCTGGTTTCACGCCTGATGGTGCCTGCAGGCCTGATGCTGCTGGCGTTCCTGACCTGGCCAGCGCTGCGTAAGCGTGAAGGCAAAAGCTCTCTGGCGAAAGTTTCCTATGTCCTTTCAGCAGTTATCGCTGTTGGCATGGTGGCAACTTTCGTGCAGATGTTCCAGCCGCACCCAACCGTCGCTTTCGAAGGCAAACAGCTGCCGCTGATTCCGGTGGACAAGTCTAAACCACAGCAGGACTGGAGCAGCTACGGCCGCACGCCTGAAGGTGACCGTTTCGCGGCGATCGACCAGATCACCCGTGACAACGTAAAAGACCTGCAGGTTGCATGGACCTTCCACACTGGCGATACCCCGATCAGCCCAACCGGTAACGGCGCGGAAGATCAGGAAACGCCACTGCAGGTAGGCAACACCCTGTACCTTTGCACCCCGCACAACAACGTGATTGCGGTTGCAGCGGATACTGGCAAGCAGATCTGGAAGCGTGAAATCAACGCACAGGCAGAAGTGTGGAACCGCTGCCGTGGTCTGGCGTATTTCGATGCGACCAAACCCGTACAGCAGCCAACACAGCCTGGCTCAACGCCGGTTCCTGCGCCAGCTCTGGCGGCAGGTGATACCTGTCAGCGTCGTATTCTAATGAACACCATTGATGCGCGTCTGATTGCCATCAATGCTGACAACGGTGAATTCTGTGAAGACTTCGGCGACCACGGTGTGGTTGACCTGAAAAAAGGTCTGGGTAAAGCGCCCGATCCACAGTATCAGCTGACGTCTGCACCACAGCTGGCCGGCACCACCGTAGTGGTGGGTGGTCGTGTGGCAGATAACGTCCAGACCGATATGCCTGGCGGCGTACTGCGCGGCTTTGACGTTATCACCGGTCAGATGCGTTGGGCGTTTGACCCAGGTAACGATGACCCGAATGCCATCCTGATGCCGGGCAAAGACTACACCCGTAGTACCCCGAACTCATGGGCACCGATGTCATACGACCCGGCGATGAACACTGTGTTCCTGCCAATGGGTAGCTCGTCTGTGGATTTGTGGGGTGCGAATCGTACCAAACTGGATCACACCTACGGCGCATCAATTCTGGCGCTGGATGCGACTACCGGCAAGCAAAAATGGGTTTATCAGACCGTACATAACGATCTGTGGGACTTCGACCTCCCAATGCAGCCGAGCCTGGTTGACTTCCCGATGAAGGATGGCACCACCAAGCCTGCGGTAGTGATCGGTGCAAAAACCGGTATGATTTGGGTGTTGGATCGCCTGACCGGCAAGCCTTTGACGAAAGTTGAAGAGCAGCCGATGCCGCAGGGCCATATCCCGAACGAGCAGTACACCAAAACACAGCCGCACTCAGTGGAAATGCCTAACATCGGCAACCAGAAGCTGACCGAGTCTGACATGTGGGGCGCGACGCCGTTCGACCAATTGGTGTGCCGTATTGCCTTTAAAGGCATGCGTTACGATGGACTGTTCACTGTTCCGGACACTGACAAATCACTCAGCTTCCCAGGTTCACTGGGTGGTATGAACTGGGGCAGCATCTCGTTTGACCCGAACAACCAGTACATGTTTGTTAACGACATGCGTCTGGGCCTGTGGGTACAGATGATTCCTCAGGACACCACTAAGTCTGCTGCCAGCAACGGCGGTGAAGCGATCAACACCGGTATGGGCGCAGTTCCGCTGAAAGGTACCCCTTACGCTGTTAACAAAAACCGCTTCATGTCTCCACTGGGTATTCCGTGCCAGGCACCACCCTTTGGTACGCTGTCAGCTATCGACATGAAAACCCGTCAGATCGTATGGCAGGTGCCAGTCGGTACCGTGCAGGATACCGGTCCATTCGGTATCAAGATGCGCGCACAAATGCCAATCGGTATGCCAACGCTGGGTGGCACCTTGGCAACTCAGGGTGGCCTGGTGTTCATCGCCGGTACGCAGGATTACTATCTGCGCGCCTTCGATAGCTCAACCGGTAAAGAAGTATGGAAAGCTCGTCTGCCAGTCGGCAGCCAGGGTGGCCCAATCAGCTACGTTTCGCCGAAAAATGGCAAACAGTACATCCTGATCTCCGCAGGTGGTGCACGTCAGTCACCAGACCGTGGTGATTACGTGATTGCTTACGCGTTGCCAGACAGCAAGTAAGTCTCAGTAAGAAGAAAGGCCGACATCATAATGTCGGCCTTTTTTTATTAACCATCCGTGGCGCACTTCACTCCTTAAGGTACCTTATTCACTGCTGCTTGGAGGGGCGACGGCTTTTTTGACCTCCTTTTCTTCCAGCTTCCCTGGCTCTCTCAGGATCGTTTCTGAAATTGCCCCCACTGACTTTGCCGCCAGCACTGCCGGCTTCCCTGGCACGCTCCGGGTCCTCTGCAAAGTTCCCAGCACCGCCTCGTTGCTTTTTTTGTGTCATAGCAGAGACCTCATCTAAGGGTGTTTTCTTCGACGTGGACTAGCTAGCCACATTAATGATTATAGTCAGTAAGTTACAGGTTGCCTTGGGAGATCTCCGAGTTCTTCACTGACCGTCGCGCCAGAGAGCCTCTAATTCTGGCGATGCCACAGTTTCTGGAATTAAAATCACGATGGATCCCGCCTCTTGATGGGTGGCATAGGTGATTTGAATGCGAAAATAGCGCTGATCGCCGCTGCCAAGATTCGCCGCCTGATCTTCCGGTTCCCCTAACGGTAATGCCTGCTCCAGCACGTTACACACCCGCTGTTTTTGTGGCTCCGGAAGTTGAGCCAGCGCAAAGCGGCGCTCGCCTCGCAGATTGGGGATAAAAGCAATGCCGCCTTCACGCGCCAGTTCGATAATGGCGTCATCAGTCAGTTGAATATTCACGTTACGCCTACCTGTTGCCAGGCGGATTGAATTGCTTCCGCCACCGAGCGATTGAATCGCTTGCCGCCATGCTCGACGGTGAAACGCGCAAAGGTGCTGAAATCGGCATCCTGCGGCAGTGTTTTGTCACAGAGGGTGTCGTACCAGGCGTGGCCCGCTAACTCCCAGGCAAAGCCGCCTAGTGCTTTAGCGGCGAGGTAAAACGCACGGTTAGGAATGCCAGAATTGAGGTGAACACCGCCGTTGTCATCCCGCGTTTCGATGTAGTGATCCATATCCGCCGGTTGCGGGTCTTTGCCGAGTTTCGGATCGTCGTAGGCCGTGCCAGGTGCGGACATGGATCGCAGTCCACGGCCTTTAATCCCGGATGCTAACAAGCCCTCACCAATCAACCAGTCAGCCTGATCGGCCGTTTGCTGCAGGTGGAACTGTTTCACCAGCGAGCCGAACACATCAGACATCGATTCATTCAATGCACCAGACTGCTGGAAATAAACCAGCCCGGCCTCGTTCTCGGTCACGCCGTGGGTGAGTTCATGCGCGACCACATCAAGCGCAATGGTAAAGCGGTTAAAAATCTCGCCATCGCCGTCACCAAACACCATCTGCTGACCGTTCCAGAAGGCGTTCTGATACTCCTTGCCGTAATGCACGGTGCCATCCAGCTTCAGGCCCTGGTTATCCAGTGAGTTGCGCTTGAAGATTTGCCAGTAGAAATCGTAGGTGATGCCGAGATAATTCCAGGCCTCCTCGGCAGCGACATCACCATTGCCTGGCTGACCTTCATCGCGGATTAAGGTGCCGGGTAGATTCTGTGTGTTCTTCGCATCAAAGATGGCACGCAACACGCTGCCAGGCTGGGCGGTGGCCGCGCTGGCCGATTTATGATTGTGTTCAGTCATCAGTTGCTGAACATGGGTGAGGGTGCGGCGAGCAGACTCCTGAGGCGCACCCGAACAATGGTCAATGATGTTGCGAAGAATATACGGAGGAATAACGCTGTAGGTCATAGTAACTCCTGGCCGTGAGTGAACATGCCAGAAGTATAGTTTTTCAGCTAGGAGCGTGCTTTACGGCTACGCGATTTCTGCGGTTCAAGGGCGGTCACCTGGCTTTCCACCCAGCCATCATCCAGACGGGTGCGCAGCAAATCGCCTTTATGCAATTGCTGGGTTTTCTTCACCAGCTGGCCTTGCGTATCCGTTGTCACACTAAAACCACGCGCCAGTGTGGCAAGCGGACTGACGCCCTCCAGTTGTGCAGCCAGATTACCAAATCGCTGACGATTGTGATTCAGCTGCTTCTCCATGCCCTGTTGCAGGCGATACTGCCACTGCTGCATCTGCTGCTGCGCACGCAGAATGCGCCCTTGAGGCTGCTGCTGATTGAGGCGCTGTAACACGCGATCCTGCTGGCGATTAGCCACGCGCAGACGTTGATCCATTGCCTCGCCGAGGCGACGTTGCAACTGGAACAGTGTGGTTTGCTGGCGTGCCAGACGCAGCTGTGGATGTTGCTGCTGCAAACGATGTTGTATGCGGGTAAAACGGCGTTGCTGCTCTGCAAAGTAGAAATCCATCGCCATTTCCATTCGCTGCTGCTGTGACTGCAAACGGCGCAGCAGTTCGATCTGATTGCGGCTCACGATTTCTGCCGCCGCAGATGGGGTAGGGGCGCGCAGATCGGCGACAAAGTCGGCGATGGTGACGTCTGTCTCGTGGCCGACGGCACTGACGATGGGCAGGCGACTGGCAAAAATAGCACGCGCCACGCGCTCATCGTTAAAGCTCCACAAATCCTCCAGCGAGCCGCCGCCACGGCCGACAATCAGCACGTCACACTCATCACGCTGGTTCGCCAGTTCAATGGCACGCACAATCGCAGCCGGTGCATCCACACCTTGCACCGGCGTGGGATAGATAATTACCGGCAACGAGGGATCGCGGCGATGCAGTACGCGCAGCACATCATGCAACGCGGCACCGGTGGCAGAGGTGATCACACCGACCTGGCGCGCCGGATCGGGCAGCGGCTGTTTGAACTGCTGATCGAACAGCCCTTCGGCCGCCAGTCGCGCTTTCAATTGCTCAAACTGCTGCTGCAGCAGACCTTCACCCGCTGGATGCATGCTTTCGATAATCAGCTGATAGTCGCCACGCGGTTCATACAGCGTAATGCTGGCGCGCACCAAAACCTGCTGACCATGCTGAGGACGGAAGGTGACACGGCGGTTGCTATTACGGAACATCGCGCAGCGGACTTGTGCGCCATCATCCTTTAAGGTGAAGTACCAGTGACCGGAAGAGGGCTGGCTAAAATTTGAGATCTCAGCGCTGAGCCACACCAGGCCCATCTCATTTTCCAGCAGTTGGCGCACCGTGGTATTCAGGCGGCTGACAGTAAAAATATTGGCGGTTGGCGGTAGCGACATGTGATGTAGATCAAATTTTAAATCAGAGGGTTAATCAACCGATACTACATTGCTCACCCGAAGGATCAAGACTTTTTCCTAAAAAACACTGGAGGCAATCGATTTCGGCCTGTATAATGCCGCGGCAATATTTTATCTGTTTTAATCGCCCCCAGGTGGAGATATTGCAATGCTAAGAATCACTAAAGAAGCCCTCACTTTTGACGACGTTCTGCTCGTTCCAGCTCACTCCACTGTCTTACCGAACACCGCTGATCTCAGCACCCAACTGACGAAAAACATCCGTCTGAACATCCCTATGCTGTCTGCTGCTATGGACACGGTGACCGAAGCCGGTCTGGCAATTGCACTGGCGCAGGAAGGCGGTCTGGGCTTTATCCACAAAAACATGTCGATTGAGCGCCAGGCGGATGAAGTTCGCAAAGTGAAAAAACACGAAAGTGGCGTAGTGACCGATCCGCAAACTGTTCTGCCAACCACCACGCTGGCGGCAGTGCAAGAGCTGACCGAGCGCAACGGCTTTGCGGGTTATCCGGTTGTGAACACCGACAACGAACTGGTCGGTATCATTACCGGTCGTGACGTGCGTTTTGTGACGGACCTGAGCCTGCCAGTTTCCGCAGTGATGACACCGAAAGAGCGTCTGGTCACCGTTAAAGAGGGTGAAGCGCGCGACATCGTACTGCAGAAAATGCACGAAAAACGTGTTGAGAAAGCGCTGGTTGTGGATGACAGCTTCCACCTGCTGGGCATGATTACCGTTAAAGATTTCCAGAAAGCAGAGCGTAAACCTAACGCCTGTAAAGATGCGGAAGGCCGTCTGCGTGTGGGTGCTGCGGTTGGTGCGGGCGCCGGTAACGAAGAGCGTGTTGACGCGCTGGTTGCTGCGGGCGTTGACGTTCTGCTGATCGACTCTTCTCACGGTCACTCTGAAGGCGTTTTGCAACGTATCCGTGAAACCCGTGCGAAGTATCCAGACCTGGACATCATCGGTGGCAACGTGGCGACCGGTGCAGGTGCATTGGCACTGGCCGAAGCGGGCGTGAGCGCGGTGAAAGTGGGTATCGGCCCTGGTTCAATCTGCACCACGCGTATCGTGACTGGCGTAGGTGTACCACAGATCACCGCTGTTTCTGATGCGGTTGCTGCGCTGGAAGGCACCGGTATCCCGGTTGTGGCTGATGGTGGTATCCGTTTCTCAGGTGACATCGCCAAAGCGATCGCCGCAGGCGCGGCCGCTGTGATGGTCGGTTCTATGCTGGCGGGTACTGAAGAATCTCCAGGCGAAATCGAGCTGTATCAGGGCCGTTCGTTCAAATCTTACCGTGGTATGGGTTCACTGGGCGCGATGTCTAAAGGCTCATCTGACCGTTACTTCCAGACCGATAACGCGGCTGACAAACTGGTGCCAGAAGGTATCGAAGGCCGCGTCGCTTATAAAGGCCGTCTGAAAGAGATCGTGCACCAGCAAATGGGCGGTCTGCGCTCTTGCATGGGCCTGACCGGTTGCCCAACCATCAACGATCTGCGTACTAAAGCCGAGTTCGTGCGCATCAGTGGCGCAGGTATCAACGAAAGCCACGTGCATGATGTGACCATCACCAAAGAGTCACCGAACTACCGCATGGGTTCATAATCCCGTAAGATTCAACGCCCGGCACCTGCCGGGCGCTTTTATTATTAAGTCCATCCCAATGGAAACGCCTCAATGACGACTGAAAATATTCATAAACATCGCATTTTGATCCTCGATTTTGGTTCTCAGTATACGCAGCTGGTCGCGCGCCGCGTGCGTGAGCTGGGCGTCTACTGCGAACTCTGGGCGTGGGATGTCACCGAAGAGCAGATTCGTAGCTTCAATCCGAACGGCATCATCCTGTCAGGTGGCCCGGAAAGCACCACTGAGCTGAACAGCCCACGTGCACCAGAATACGTGTTCAATGCTGGCGTACCGGTGCTGGGCGTGTGCTACGGCATGCAGACCATGGCAATGCAGCTGGGCGGCAAGGTTGAAGGCTCCAACGAGCGTGAGTTCGGATATGCGCAGGTTGAAGTGCTGACCCAGAGCGCGCTGGTCCGTGACATCGAAGATGCCATCAGCGCAGCCGGCAAACCGTTGCTGGACGTGTGGATGAGCCACGGTGACAAAGTGACCGCTATCCCGGCTGGCTTTGAAACCGTTGCCAGCACCGAAACCTGTCCGTTTGCCATCATGGCCAACGAAGAGAAGAAATTCTACGGCGTGCAGTTCCACCCAGAAGTGACGCATACCCGTCAGGGCCTGCGCATGCTGGAGCGTTTCATCCGTGATATCTGCGGCTGTGAAGCACTGTGGACGCCAGCCAAGATCATCGAAGATGCGGTTGAGCGTATTCGTGAGCAGGTTGGCGAAGATAAAGTGATCCTTGGCCTGTCAGGTGGTGTGGATTCCTCTGTCACCGCGATGCTGCTGCACCGCGCTATCGGCGATCGTCTGACCTGTGTGTTTGTGGACAACGGCCTGCTGCGTCTGAACGAAGCCGAGCAGGTGATGGACATGTTTGGCGATCACTTCGGTCTGAATATCGTTCACGTTGCCGCTGAACACCGTTTCCTCGATGCACTGGCGGGCGAGAATGATCCCGAAGCCAAACGTAAGATCATCGGCCGCGTGTTTGTTGAAGTGTTCGACGAAGAAGCGCTGAAGTTGACTGACGTGAAATGGCTGGCACAGGGCACCATCTATCCAGACGTGATCGAGTCTGCTGCTTCTGCTACCGGCAAGGCACACGTGATCAAATCGCATCACAACGTGGGCGGTCTGCCGAAAGAGATGAAGATGGGCCTGGTTGAGCCGCTGAAAGAGCTGTTCAAAGATGAAGTGCGTAAGATCGGCCTGGAACTGGGCCTGCCATACGCCATGCTGTATCGCCATCCGTTCCCGGGTCCAGGTTTGGGCGTGCGTGTACTGGGCGAAGTGAAGAAAGAGTATTGCGACCTGCTGCGTCGTGCCGATGCAATCTTCATCGAAGAATTGCATAAAGCTGACCTGTACAACAAAGTCAGCCAGGCCTTCACCGTGTTCCTGCCAGTGCGCTCTGTCGGCGTAATGGGCGACGGTCGTAAATATGATTGGGTTGTGTCACTGCGTGCAGTAGAAACCATCGACTTCATGACCGCGCACTGGGCGCACCTGCCGTACGATTTCCTCGGCCGTGTTTCCAACCGCATCATCAACGAAGTGAACGGCATTTCTCGCGTGGTTTACGATATCTCAGGTAAGCCACCGGCCACGATTGAGTGGGAATAATGCAGTAGTGTTATTTCGCCATAATGCCCCGGCCTAGGCCGGGGCATTTTTTTTGTAAATTAGCCGACCTCACTTAAGTGGGTAATCGACTGATGAAATAACATCATCATATAAATCATCATTTTTCTTTTTTTCAGAAATCGGCATTGATAACATTGGTGTGACGGGATGCGATTTCATCATATTTCATTATAAAACTAATGCTATTTTACTAATGGGTAAGGACACATAATGTCTGGGAATCAACGGTTTGTTTTGTTTATGTTGGTCTTTTCTGTGGTAGCAGTGAGTTCTTCACTGTTTATATCAGGATTTTATTCTCTTATTCTTGCTGTCTTTATTATGTTGATGGTCTTTTTGCTTCGACCCCTGGTCATGCCAGCAGGCTACGGCGCCAATAAAATTCGCATGGTATGTCTTACTGGTGCTTTTGCGCTGGTTGCTTCTTGGGGGGGATGGGTTGGTTATGCAAATGTAATTATAAAATATTTGCTCAGTCTTCCACAATTCGAAGGCGCCCCATCATGGTTAAAATCATTATCCTTAGGGAATCAACCTTCCCCAGCATTACTCATATTTATTTTTGGTGTTATTTTTGTTGTTAATTACTTTATGCGTGATAAATCAATTAGCGGGGGCCATCCAGTCCCGCTAAAAGACGATTTTCCTGAGGAAAGCTATAAAGCGAAGCAGGAAGCATTTTGTGCAGCATTACTGCAAGATATAATAACGATTGACCGTGCGACAAACTGGAGTCCGGCGTATTACACTGAACTTCAAGCTGAGGTAGAAGTTTCTTCATCTTCTGGGGTTTATTCGCGAAGAAGAATAATAAACCTCCAGGATGCAATCAGAAAAGATCGAAAAACTCAGTCTTTTTTAATCTTAGGTACGCCGGGTTCAGGCAAAAGCGTTGCGTTAAGAAAGTTAGCCAAGGATATGCTCTCTGAATCGAAAAAGACCAATAGAATACCAATTTACATTAACTTGAGAGAGTGGGTTTCTGAAAAATTAAATAATGAAGAACGAGTGAGTTTTGACCTAAAAGATCTTGAGTCATTTGTGATTGAAAATGTGAAAAATCGTGGAGATGTCTTCACTGAAGAGTTTGTTGATCACTATTTTAGAAAGCTTTGGCGTTCCGGTCGATTATTTTTCATCTTTGATTCGTTTGATGAAATTTCAGAGTTGCTTGATGCGGATGAAAACTCGGATGTGATTAACTCTTTGTCGAGTGTAATTTCCCGATTTATCTCAACCCATCCTCTGTCCAGAGGGGTGCTATCTTCCAGGATTTTTAGAAGGCCTACTGACGCATTTTTAGCGCAAAAAACACTTGAAATCAGACCTCTTTCTGAGACAGGTATTGTTGAAGCATTAAGCCGCTTCCCAAAATTCAGTCAAGGAGTTAAAGGGGTTCTGTTCCGCGATCGCCCCGATTTAATTCCACTGGCCAGAAATCCTTTTGTAATGGCTCTATTAGGATCATGGATTGAAATAAATAATGCACTACCTGCAAATCAAGCCCAGATTTTTAAAGACTATATATTGAATCGATTAGAACTGTGTAAAAATAGATTGGATAAGGCTGGGTTGAAGATTGATGATGTGATTTCGGTATCAACTGATATAGCTTGGTTTGTTTTTTCATCATCTAATTTCGGCTTGGAAGCTCCAATAAAAGTCATTAGCGAACATTTCAAGTCTGATAAAGTAGATGCGGTTCTTAATATTTTGGATTATGCCAGAATTGCAAGAGTAACTTCAGGTGAGGAAAATTCATTTGCGTTCGTTCATCGCAGGTTTTTAGAGTATTTTGTTACGTTAAGACTTTTGAGCAAACCCGATGAGATTCCCGTTTCTCACATACCCACAGACTCTCGTGGTCGAGATGCTTTAGTCTTATATGCACAGTTATGTGATAAGCTTGAAGCACAAAGAATTGCAGACTTATGTTGGCATGATATTAAAGCCAGTTTTTCTGATGCTAGTTTAAGGTTGAGAGCCATTCACTGCTTGCGATTTTTAATCGACGCTTTCAGTTCCCGAAGAGAAGTCATCAAACCTTTCGAAAATGATCTTAATGATTTTGTTATGGATCATATTACGCACGGTGAAAGTATTATTCTGGCGAAAATATGTCTGGAATCAACTGGCCTGCTTTCAGAATCCAAAGCCACGCCTATTTTGTCAAAAGCTATCGTAGGAAATGATATTTGGCTCCAGGAAACGGCATTCCGGTCATGTCGTCATTTACCCAAAATGGAAGCGGGCCTGGAAAATGAAATTAAGAATTATGTAATGAGCATACCAGATTTAAATTATTGGTTTGGGCGTAAGAATACTTTGCTGAGCTTATCACTTTCTGATTCATTGCGAGGGGTATACAATGCAGCTAAAGTGAGAATTTTTAATATTAAGCTGTCATTTTTTTCTTTTATTCTCGCGTTAATCCTCTCCCCTATCCCAATAGTCACCGGTGTGGCTTATGCAATAGGCATAGCTTTGATGTCTGTTATATTCCCCAGGAAGTCACTTTTAAACAAACGTCGTCTACTTGCGGTGCAATCCGGTCATGAAAAAAATAGAATGTATTTTCTAGATTCACTAGGGCGGAGTGTTTCATCAGATATAGTCGTTATAAGTCGGTATATGATGGCTCTGTCGTTGTTTGTTTTTGGTATAATGTCGTATGTGAAAGCTGATAATGAATCGTTCATGAGTGTTTTATGTGCAATTGATATTTGTCATCAAAGTAATTTATATGTACTTGTAATAAATATTGTTCTTGGTTTTTTAATTTTGGATTGGTTGCAAGTAATGAATACCACAAGGTTATTCTTAACCGCAATGTTTGGTTTTAAAAGATTCCTTCTTTTCTCTTTGTTTTTATCAACGGCTGTTTTTTTTGCTTGCCTCTTTATTTGGGCTGTGAAGTTTCTTGTTAGATATAATGGATTTATACAAGTATTAAAGGTCGTGGTTATATTGGCTGTTTTAATTGTAATGGCTAGGTTCTTAATCCAATCCGTTAAAATAATGAAAATGCATCTTAAAGATGTATTGGTGTTACGTAAGTTACAAATACCAAAAAATGTGACACGCAGAGAAATCGCCGAAATGTTTATGGGCCATCTAACCATTTATGGCCAACTAAAATTTGTCAGCAAGTTAGAAGAAGCCAGAGTATCAATATCGGGAGAGTGGCCTTCAGAATTCAAACTTTCAATAGGATTGGGAGACGGAATCACAGCACTGGCCAGATTGGAAGAGCGCTGGCTTAAACTGGATAGATAAATCTCGGAGCATTTAGCGCAAGTCGTCAATTACAGCATAGTTGGTGAATACAAACTCACCTGTCACAGGGCATGATGGCAGGTGAATTGCTACTCATCAGGATGCCGTCGATGCTGCCTTTGAAAGCCTTTTTTCTGTCGTTTCTCTGTATTGTGCTGCTCTCTCTGGCTGCAAGCCTGGCTCAGGCCACACTCACGGGTGAATTGACCACTGAACGTGGCGGATGGGCCACCGCGCGGCGGGATTCGGCTGGGTTAGCGCCGGACCCACATCAATATGCCAATCTGGCCATCGTGCAGGTCTATGCCGCGCCCACATATGGCTGGAAGGGCGCTGTCGCGGTGCATCCGTGGATTATTTTCAAACGCGCGGGTGAGACCGAGTACAACCGTTACGAAGTGATCAGCTGGGGCAGTGGCGACAAGGTGCGTCGCAACGCAAACCTGCCGGACGGATACTGGTACGGCGCGAAACCGCGTTTACTGGTGGAGCATCGCGGCAAGGAAGCAGAAGCAATGATTCCGCAGATCGAAGCGGCGATAAAATCTTACCCATGGCCAACGACCTATCACGCGTGGCCGGGACCGAACAGCAACACCTTTATGGCACACATTGGCCGTGAAGTGCCTGCGTTGAAGCTGGATTTGCCTGCTAATGCACTAGGCAAAGATTATCGCTCTCTGCTTCATCCCATTGGATTACCACCGTCGGGGCGCGGATTACAGGTGTCCTTGCTGGGTGTGTTAGGCGTTACCCTGGGTGCGGAAGAAGGGCTGGAAGTGAATGTGTTGGGATTGAATCTGGGGCTGGACTTCACGCCATTAAAACTGCGCTTGCCGTTTATTGGCGGTATTGGGCAAGATAATCTGCAAAAGGACAATCCGTGATTGTCTGCGTTCACGTCGTGCAATAAATTGCGTAATGCCATTCACTTAAGCCAGCGAGTGCGTCTCTAACCTGGTACGCATGAATGCGCACCTTATGAAAACCGCACCAAACAATGTAAGGGCGTCATTAACCGCACCGAGCAGCGTAGCGCGTCATTCATGGCGAGCAAAACCAGGCATTACACAATAAATTACGCCGCTATGGCAGGGCGCACTGACCAGTAGCGGCGCTATTTATCGCGTAACGGAAGAATCAGCACACGCCGAAATCGCCTTCTTCGTGATACAAATTCACGCTATCTGCTCTGACTTCGATCTCACGTTTGATGGGATCGTCAATACGTGCACACCATAGCAACTCCCCTTCAACCCGTGTGACCTGCATCTTTGGGCCACCGGTCTTCGACTGCACAAAATCATCAACTTTAAACATGCTGTTTCTCCCTCAGGTCAGTGATAGCGCTAAGTGTATATGCGCTTGAACTCAGGTGCGCTCGATTTTGTGCGCTGGTATCCAACCTCAAATTAAATCCGGGATCACAGGACACTTGTTGTTCTCTCACGCCTTAAATGCTGATGACATAGCATCTGAAAACTGAAGGTGGTTGTCAGTTGACAACCTAATGTTTAAAGTATAAGGTGGCATGCAATGTCAGAAAGGAAGCGACACCCGCACAAAGAGATTGAAAGCGTTTTACGTTATGCAGAAGTTCAGGGATGGAAAATTGTGCAGGGTGGGCATCATGCGTGGGGAAAAATGTATTGCCCGGAGAATTCAGCAGAGTGTCGATGCGGTGATTTCTGTATTACCTGCATTTGGAGCACGCCTAAGAGCCCTGAAAATCATGCCAGGATGTTAAAGCGAGTGGTGGATAACTGCTCAAGAGTGAAACGATAAGGATGTAAAAATGGAATTTGAATTCACGTTACGTTTTCAGTTGAGTGACGCTGTTTCTGATGACGAAGCCCTGGAGCGACTCGGTGCTGCCGGTTGCACTGATGCGCTGGTGGGTACTGGCGTAGCCGGTAAATTGAGTCTGATGTACTGCCGGGAAGCGGAGAGTGCGCAGCAAGCGATTCGCGATGCTTTAGCCGAAGTCATTCAGGCTTTACCCGATGCCGAACTGATTGAAGCGGCCCCCGATCTGGTCGGCCTTACGGATATCGCCGAGTTGATCGGCGTATCGCGCCAAAATATGCGGAAGTTAATGCTCACTCACAGCCCGCAGTTTCCACGTCCAATTCATGATGGTAAAACCGCGCTGTGGCACCTTATCGATGTGGTCGAGTGGTTAAATCAACGCGGTTCATCCCGCGTAACACCGGGCATCAGCGAACTGGCGCACGCAACGTTGCAACTCAATTTGCAGCAAGCGCTGCAACGTTACGCGCACTGTCTTTGATTTAATGGTGCAGCAAAAACACCGTTGCCAGACCGAGGAAAATAAAGAAACCGCCGGTGTCGGTGATAGCGGTGATCAGCACGCTGGAGCCTACTGCCGGGTCGCGTTTCATCTTGGTCATGATCAACGGAATCAGTACGCCCATGAGCGCCGCCAGCAGCAGGTTAAGCACCATCGCCAGCATCATCACGCCACCGAGTTGCATATTGTCGTACATCAACCAGGTGATGCTGCCCATGATTCCGCCCCAGAATAGCCCGTTAATCAGGGCAACGCCGAGTTCACGTACCACCAGAAAGGAGAAGTTACCGGGTTCCACCTGATGTAGCGCCAGTGCACGCACAATCATGGTGATGGTTTGGTTACCGGTGTTACCGCCAATCCCGGCGACGATAGGCATCAGCGCCGCCAGCGCCACCAGTTGAGAAATGGTCTCTTCAAACAGGCCAATTACGCGAGAAGCGATAAATGCGGTACACAGATTGATGGCGAGCCACGCCCAGCGTTTACCCACCGCTTTGCGCACCGGCGCGAACACGTCCTCACCCTGGCTGATACCGCCCATCTTACGAATGTTACTTTCGTTCTCTTCGTTAACCAGATCGATCACGTCTTCCACGGTGATACGGCCAATCAGCTTACCTTTCGCATCAATAACGGCGGCAGAGATCAAGTTATAACGCTCAAAGGCACTGGCTGCATCTTCGGCTTTGTCGTCGAGCTGAAAGGTGGTCGGGCGCGCATTCATCACGTCAGAAACCAGCGTCTTTGGCTTGTTGAGTAAAATGTCGGTGAGTGTTAACTCACCCAGCAACTGATTCTGTTCGTCAGTAATAAAGATTTTATCGGTACCATCCGGCATGCTTTTGCGCTTGCGCAGAAAGCGCTGCACGGTGGCGAGGGTCACGTCAGATCGGACGGTCAGAATATTGAAATCCATCACCTGGCCCACGCGGTCGCGATCAAGCTCGATCACTTCCAGCAGGCGTGCACGCAAGTTTGGCTCCAGCGTGGTGAGTAAACGTCCGGTTAAATCACGCGGCAGATAGCGAGCCAGATATACCTGATCGTCGATGTCCAGCGGCTCAATAGCGTGCAGAATCTCGCGATCAGTCATACCTTCCGTCAGGCTGGCCCAGACGGTTTCAGAGGCTTCGACCAGCACGCGACCGCGCTGTTCGGAGGGCACAAGGCGCCATAATGCCAGACGCTCTTGTTCAGGTAGCGCTTCGAGGATATCCGCTAAGTCAGCTGCGTGCAGTTGATGCAACTCTTCTTCCAGCTGATGGCGCCAGTCGGTGATCTCCCGCAGCTCAGCGGCATTGAGATCGATAGATTTATCCAGCAGCACATCAACGAGATCGTCCTCGCTGAGGAGCAGGTGCAAGATGCGCTGACGGATTTCAGTTAATTGTTGTGCATACGGAGCAGACATAACGCGTCCCTTGTGTCTGTAAAGTCAGGTCAAAGTGTAGCGCGTTGCGGGTAATCAGGGCGCATTAAGCAGCATTGTCACAATCGGGCAATGTGAAGCGGCAAGCAACGATGACCCGCAACTTCCTTAGCGCGAATCGCTGGTGCTCAGTGTGGTGACCGGCTCAGGTGCGGCTTTTTTTTGCTGATGATGCTCAATCGCACCGGGGATGATGAAAATCAGACGGCCAACCAAAATGAAGAAACTGATCAGCAAAATAATGCGAGTCATGGTACCGGTTTTGGGACGTCTTCGTGCTGGGATGGCGCTGTTCACGCGGGGTGGTTCCTGTAAATGCCCGGCTGGGCGATGGCAACATTTAGTCACAGTTAGATCGTTAGGTCAATTGCTGTGTGAAAAATGAGCAGTAATGGTTAAGGGTGCGTTGATCAAAATCAGATGGGGCCGCATTTCGCGGCCTCGTCATCAATAGCTGGCTTTTTGCGCCAGTAGCGTGGCGAAACGGTATTTGATGCGATCGCCGTTTTCATCACGACGATGCAGTTCACCGATTTCCTCGTTGTACTTCACGATGTGCCAGTCGCGATAGTAATGGCTCAGCTCGCCGGATTTGAACGTAAACGGGAAGTTCTGCGAGTTGGGATAATCATCCGTGCTCATCGCCGCCACAATCAGGTTATAGCCATATTTCAGCGTACTGGCCTGCATATCGGCAATCAGCTGTGGGATGGATTCCGGTTGCAGGAACATCATCACCACTGTTGATAGCACGAACTGATAGCCACCGTTGAACCGCACCTGGTTGAGATCGCACAGTTCCGTGCGAATGTTCTCCAGATTCTTTTCCTGAATAATGCTATTCAGACGCTCAAGGCTAGCGGGATTGCTGTCCCAGGCCGTCACGTCAAAACCATGCTGATTCAGGAACAGACTGTTACGGCCCTGGCCGCAGCCGAGGTCTAACGCTTTGCCCACTGCCAGTTTTGGCAATGCAGCCAGCACTTCGGAGTGGGTCGGTGTCAGACCGTATTTTTCCGCGAAATAGTTATCGGGACGTGTTGTCATAGTGATACAGCGGGCCAGCAGCCCGCATTACTCCTCTTCCAGCGTCAGTTTCCAGCCGGTGACATCATTCCAGTAGGCTTGCTCACGCTCCAGATCCAGCTGTACCAGCGTATTCTGGCTCAGATAGCCACGCGGGAAAGTCAGCGTCCAGTTGCTGTCATCCGCCTTGAGCTTGAGCGAGTCCGGCTTGGTGGTGGCCTGGCGCTGATTATTCAGCAGCGTACCCAGACGTAACAGGAACACCATCGGCAGGAACTGTTTCTTTTTGAACAAGGTGAAACGTGGCATCTCATCCTGCTTCACCGCTTTACGGTGGTAGCGTACCAGCATGGCCAACAGCATCTGTTGATCCTGATTAAAACCAGGCATGTTGGAGTTCTGCAGGATGTAAGCTGAATGGCGCTGCATGCCGCTGTGATTGATGGTCAATCCGACTTCATGCAGCAGCGCAGCCCATTTCAGCAGCGCGGAGAGCTGTGGATTCGCCAGCTTGGGATTTTGATCCAGCCACTGCAGATAAAGCTGCTCGGTGGTTTCCAGCACGCGGCGTGCCTGATCGCTATCGATAGCGTAGTGGTTAGCCAGACTTTGCGCGGTGCGGCTGCGGATATCCTGATGGCGGAAGCGACCTTCCATCTCATACAGCACACCTTCACGCAGCGCGCCGTCAGACAGGCGCAGTTCGCGAATTGCCAGCGCATCAAATACGCCACACAGAATCGCTAACCCTGGCACAAACACCGCTTTACGCTCTTCCGACAAGCCCGGCAGGCTCAACGCATTAAACGACTTGTGCTTCAGCACCTCAGAGACCAGCATCTCCAGCGTTTCCGGCGTGATCAGCTTCTCTTTCTCACCCATTGCCATCAACACTTCGCAGGCTGCTTTGATCGAGCCTGAAGCGCCGAGCGCATACTGCCAGCCGTGCAGACGATACTGCCAGGCCATGGTTTCAAGCTTCTGCGCTGCGGACAAACGCGCGCGACGGAAGTGTTCAGGCGAAATTTCCCCTTTCGGGAAATAGAGATTGGCAAAGCTGACACAACCCATGCGGCGGCTTTCCACCAGCTGCGGTTCAAAATCCTCACCGATCACCAGCTCGGTTGAACCGCCGCCGATATCGATCACCAGCTTGCGGCCTTTTTCCGGCTGCGTATGCTCCACGCCCATGAAGATCAGACGGGCTTCTTCATTGCCAGAGATGATCTCGATCGGATAGGGGATCACCTCTGCGGCGCGCTGCAGGAACTCTTCGGCATTGGTGGCGATACGCAGCGTGTGCGTACCGACGATAGTGACGTTTGCCGGGCTGAACCCCTGTAAACGCTCCGCAAACAGCGCCAGGCAGCTCAGGCCACGCTCCATCGCCTCATCGCTCAGGCGATTTTGCGCATCTAACCCATCGGCCAGATGCACGCGCTGTTTCAAACGCCCCAACACTTGCATGGCGCCATCGACCACACGGGCAATGACCATGTGGAAACTGTTTGAGCCCAGATCGATGGCAGCAAATTCCTGCGGTTTCGGCGTACTTTTATGGGAAATTGGCATAGGCGTTATTCGGGTTGTTCCAGTTTCTTGATGTAATCGTAAATCGCCAGCTGCGAGCGCACCTTCTTGCGATTGCCGCGCGGAACATAACGGTTACTCAGTTCTTTGTCCACGATGCGCGCTTTCACGGTATCACTCAACAGAATGGCAATGATATCCAGAATGCGCTGCTTCACGCGGGGATCAAGGATCGCCACGGCCACCTCAATACGGTGATCGATATTACGCGTCATCCAGTCTGCGGAAGAGAGATAAACCTTTTTCTCGCCGTCGCTCTCAAAAATATAGACGCGGTCATGCTCAAGATAACGGTCAACGATGCTGGTAATACGAATATTTTCGCTGATGCCCGGTAAATCAGGGATCAGAGAACACATTCCTCGCACCAGTAAATTGATCTTCACGCCCGCAGATGACGCGGCATAGAGGCGATCCACCAGGCCGTTATCGACGAGGTTGTTGATTTTCAGTGTAATGCCCGCCGGTTTTTTCTGCTGGGCATTGGCGATCTCGGCATCGATCAACTTATACAGCATGTCGCGCGAGTTCTGCGGCGACACCAGTAAGTGTTCGAACGTCACCGGACGATACGGGTTCTCAATAAAGTTGAACACGCGGCGCACTTCATTGGTGATGCGCGCATCGGCGGTCAGCAATGAATAGTCAGTATAAATGCGTGCGGTTTTTTCGTTGAAGTTACCGGTGCCGATATGCGCATAACGCACAATCTCATCGCCTTCACGACGTGAAATCAGGAACAGTTTGGCGTGAATTTTCAGACCCGGCGCGGAGAAGATCACGTGCACGCCCGCTTCGGTCAGGCGTTTTGCCCAACGAATATTGGCTTCTTCATCAAAACGCGCCTGCAGCTCCACCACCACTGTCACTTTTTTACCGTTGTACGCCGCGTGGATCATCGCATCCATGATGCGTGAGTTTTTAGCGACACGATAAATGTTGATCTTAATCGCCAGCACGCTTGGGTCGAACGATGCCTGACGCAACAGCTCCAACACGTGCTCAAAGGTGTGATACGGATAGTAGAGCAGCACATCGCGATTACGGATGGCATCGAAACCGTTACGGAAGCCATCAAAGCCGATGTGACGGATTTGCGGCAGCGGACGGTTTTCCAGATTGGCTTTGCCGACGTTCGGGAAGCCAATAAAGTCTTTAAAGTTGTGGTAACGGCCGCCCGGCACAATCGAATCGTAGTTCGAAATCGACAGCTTATGGCGCAGCATTTCCACCATCGCATCCGGCATATCACGCTGATACACAAAGCGCACCGGTTCTGCGTTAAGGCGCTGCTTCAGGCTGGAGGACATCAGTTCCAGCAGGCTTGATTCCATCTCGGTAACGAGGTCATATTCAGCATCGCGCGTCATCTTCATCGAATAAGCATTCAGCGCATCGTAATCGAAGAAGCCTTTGAAGATCTCATCCAGGCAATAGCGCAGGATGTTATCCAGCAGAATCATCGGCTTGCGACGACGCGGTGATTCAGCGGGTAAATTGACGAAACGTGGGACCTTGTCAGACGGGATTTCCAGCAGCGCGTAACGAATATCGTCGCCGCGAATAATCTCAACCGCCAGATAGGTGTAGTCGTCTTTGAGGAACTCAATCAGATCGGTGTCGTGGTTAATCAGAATCGGCGTGACGTGCTGGCGTAATTGATGTTTGAAGTAATAGCGCAGCCACTCTTGCTGATTCGGCGACAGCTGGCGTTCGTTAATCAGAAAGATCTGATTACGTGCCATCTCCAGCAGCAGGTCGTTGTACAGTGCATCGAATTCCTGATCCGATTTCTGCACCCGCAGCTGAATTTTTTTCAGGATATGACGAAGGGTCGTCGGCGTGCCCTGTTCCTCACCAATCAGAATGCGACGTTTCAGATCGGCGAAGCGCACTTTGTAGAACTCTTCGAGATTGTTGGAATAGATTCCCAGGAAGCGCATGCGCTCGATTAGCGGGTTCGTTTTGTCCGCTGCTTCCTGTAATACACGTTCGTTGAAGCTTAACCAGCTTATTTCTTTTTCTATATACAGCTTTTCCTGACCCATTCTGACTCCGTGAGGCTGTTGCTGGACGGATTGTCCGGCGGGAAAATCGCAAAAATGCGCCTCCGCTCAGTGTCCGTCACCATTATGGCGAGAGTATGGCAAGCTTGTCCAACGCCAAAGGTTGTCTTATCAATCAGCTACGGGCAACATAGCGACGTGTTTTCACCTGTAACCTGGCCTGCATGAGCATAAATCGTATCCCTGTCCATTTCAGCGACCGCCGTCGCCGTGCTGTCGATCAGTTTGTTCGTCGCGTGGTGACAGGCTGCGGCGTGGGCATTTTGCTGCTGATGCTGCTGCTATTCTTCTGGCTGATCTGGGTGGTGTTACCCCTTTTCAGCGCGCCGGGCATGCAAGCCACCACCAATATGCAGCTTTGGGATAAAGCCCAGGTACTGGCGATGGGCAGCGATGGGCATCTCGGCTGGCGCATCAGCCGCAACGAGGCGCGCTTTATTCCACTCGATGGGCAGCCCGCCGCTGAGGCGCTGGTGCTGCAACAGCACCCTGATGCGGCGGTCAACAGCAGCAATAGCAATAGCGTATTGCTCAATATGCAGGGCGCACTGCTGCTGATGCAACCGCTGATCCACGAAAATCACGGTCAATGGTTCTTCCCGTTTGGCGATCGTCCGCTGCATCTGGCGCAAGGCGCGGTCACCACCATGGCGCTCACCTCGCTAAGCGATCACCAATGGCGGATTGCCGCCCAAACGCCGGCAGGCATCAGCGTAATGACGCTGGAGAACCAGCAAACCGTTAATCAGATTTTGCTGCCACAGCAGCAAGCCGAGCATTTGCTGTTATCCCCCGATGGCACATTGCTGTACGCCAGCGAAGGGCGTTTGCTGCGTGTATGGCAAATCACGCCAGAAGGCGCTCAGCTGCGCGAAACGCAGACCCTTAACCAGCGTCCGCAAAGCCTGCATATCCTCACCGGGGGGCGCACGCTGCTGATTCAGGATGCCCAGGGGGTCAAGCAATGGTTTGCCATCGCAGGCGATAAAGGGCCGCGGTTGCAGGAAATTCATACCTTTGATCACAGCCAGGATGCGCTGAAGGTTGTGCCTGAGGCGCAGCGTCGTGTGTTTGCCACCTTTAATGCTGCGGGGGAAATCAAACTGTTCGCCAGTAAGCAGCAGGGGCCGATTTTGACGCGTCAGCTGGCACCGGGCATCCAGGCGCTGGCCTTTTCACCCCGCGGTGATGCGCTGATTGTGGAGCGGGAAGGTCAGTGGCAACAGTTTGCGCTGGATAATCCGTGGCCCGATTTCACCTGGCGCAATCTGTGGCAAAAAATCTGGTACGAGAACTATCCGCAGCCGGATTGGGTATGGCAATCCACTGCGGCTGGCGACAGCTATCAGGCCAAATTCAGTCTGATACCGATGGTGCTGGGTACACTCAAAGCCGCCTCGCTGGCGCTGCTGTTTGCCACGCCGCTGGCTCTGGCGGCGGCAATGTACACCGCATGGTTTATGTCTCCGGGATTACGCCGCTGGGTGAAGCCGGGCATTGAAATGATGGGCGCGTTGCCAAGCGTGGTGATTGGCTTGATTGCCGGCGTCTGGCTGGCACCGCACGTGAGTACTGCGCTGGTCGGCGTGTTGCTGCTACCGCTGGTGCTGGCGGTGACTTTATTGCTGTGCGGCGTGCTCAGTCCGCATTTGCCAGCGCGTTGGCGACGCCCAGGTTTCGAGGTGATTCTGCTGCTGCCGGTATTGCTGGCCGTCACACTCCTGACGCTGTGGCTGCCCACGCAGTTGTGGCCGAATATCGGCGAGCGGTTGGCGCATTATGAACAACGCAACTTATTGGTCGCGGCGCTGGCGATGGGCTTTGCATTGGTGCCGTTGATTTTCACCTTATCAGAAGATGCTTTATTCAGCGTGCCGGGCGCGCTGGGGCAAGGTTCGCTGGCGCTGGGCGCTACGCCGTGGCAAACCTTGACGCGCGTGGTATTGCCGGGCGCTTCGGCGGGGATATTTGCCGCTTTGATGATTGGCTTTGGCCGCGCAGTAGGGGAAACCATGATTGTGCTGATGGCCACCGGCAACACGCCGGTCAGCGAAGGTGGCTTGTTTGCCGGATTACGTGCACTTTCGGCTAACATCGCCATTGAGATGCCGGAAGCGGCAGCGGGCAGTGCGCATTACCGAATTCTGTTCCTGAGTGCGCTGTTGTTACTGATATTCACTTTAGTGATCAACACCGTTGCGGAGTTGATTCGTCAGCGTCTGCGCCAGCGCTACAGCCAGCATGAGGGACAGGGATGAAAGCGATGCGTCAAAACGATCGCTGGCGCTGGCTGACTGCCGGTGCGGTGGCCGTGTGCTTACTGGCGTTTACCTTGCTGATTGGCCTGCTGGGGTGGCAGGGCATGCGCGCCTTCTGGCCGCAGCCAGTGGATCAATATCTGTTCCAGCCGCCGGAAGGTTCGGCGGTGATGGTGCTGGGCGAAACGCTGCACAAACAGCCGCAGGGCGAGCAGTGGCGCTATGTGGTGAAAACGGGCAATCGCGATTTTGCCGCACCGGATTTCCGTGTGCTGTATAGCCAGGGCGCGGCGAAAACGCGTCGCCCGGCAGATGCGGTGGTTTTACAGCGCCGCAGCGGCGGCAACGCTTACGGTTGGCTGATTGAACTGCGGGAAGACAATGAAGTGCTGACCGCGCGCGATCGTGATGCGCTGCTGCATCAGCGGTTGGCGCAAGTCCATGAGCAGCTACGTCAGGCCAGCCATATTCGTCGTGTGCAAATGGCGCGCCTCAATGCACAGCTGGAAAGCCTGCAGCAGCAAGCTGATGAGCAACGTCAGCGCGGCACGTTCACCCTGCAGGATCAATCGGAATTCGATGCCAACAGCGTGGCGCTGCAACGGCGCTTTAGCGCACTAGCGCAACAACTGACCCATCTGCAACATGAGAGCGAACGCGACACGTTGGTGCTGCGCGATGTGCAGGGGCAGGATCATATCATTCCGCTGGCGCAGGTGGTGGATGCCTGGTATCCGAATGCGATGTCGTTTAGGCAGAAAGTACAGCACTTCTTCAGTCAAATCTGGCAGTTTGTCAGCGATTCCCCGACATCAGGCGGCGGCGAGAGCGGGGCGTTCCCGGCGATTTTTGGCACCGTGCTGATGGTGTTGCTGATGTCGATCATCGTGATGCCGCTGGGGGTGGTGGCGGCGGTGTGGCTGCACGAATATGCCGGACGTCATGCGTTAACGCGGCTGGTGCGCATCGCGGTGGTGAATCTCGCCGGTGTGCCGTCGATTGTGTATGGCGTGTTTGGTCTGGGCTTCTTTGTCTGGTTGATCGGCGGCACGATTGATCAGCTGTTTTTCTCGCGCGCGTTGCCGAATCCGACCTATGGCACGCCGGGCCTGCTATGGGCGGCGTTGACGCTGGCGCTGCTGACATTACCCGTGGTGATTGTCGCCACCGAAGAGGGGCTGTCACGCATCCCGGATAATCTGCGTCAGGGCTCGCTGGCGCTGGGTGCCACTCAGGCGGAAACGCTGTGGCGCGTGGTGTTACCGCTGGCGGTCCCGGCTATGCTCACCGGCCTGATTCTGGCTGTAGCGCGTGCAGCAGGGGAAACCGCCCCGCTGATGCTGGTGGGTGTGGTGAAAATGGCCCCGGAGTTACCGGTGGATGCGGTGTTCCCCTATTTGCACCTCGACCGCAAATTTATGCACCTCGGTTTTCAGATTTACGATTTGGCCTTCCAGAGCCCGAATATCGACGCTGACCGACCGCTGGTTTACGCCACCGCCTTGCTGCTGGTGGTGATCATCCTGTCGCTCAATCTGTTGGCGATGGCGCTGCGGCATCGGCTGCGCGAGCGTTACCGCCTCATGACGCACTAGAAAGGTTTTTAGATGACGCCCGATTACGACATCGCGTTAACCGTTAACCAACTGTCGCTGTGGTACGGTGAACGCCAGGCGCTGAACAATATCGATCTGTACATCCCGAAAAACCGCATCACAGCGCTGATTGGTCCGTCCGGTTGTGGCAAGTCAACGCTGCTGCGCTGCTTTAATCGCATGAACGATGTGATTGAACGCTGCCGCATTGAAGGTGAAATTCTGCTCGATCAGCATGCGGTGATGCAGGCGAATCAGGATCTGCCTGCGTTGCGTCGCCGGATTGGCATGGTATTTCAGCGCCCGAATCCATTCCCGAAATCGATCTACGAGAACGTGGTGTACGGTTTGCGGCTGCAAGGGGTGCGCGATCGTCGCGTGCTGAACGAAGCTTGTGAACGTGCACTGCGTGCAGCGGCACTGTGGAGTGAAGTGAAAGATCAGCTGGCACAGAATGCGTTGACGCTCTCCAGCGGTCAGCAGCAGCGTCTGGTGATTGCGCGTGCCATTGCCATTGAGCCGGAAGTATTGCTGCTGGATGAGCCGACGTCGGCGCTCGATCCGATTTCCACGCTAGTGATCGAAGAGTTGATGACCACGTTAAAGCAGCATTTCACGCTGGTGCTGGTGACGCACAACATGCAGCAGGCGGCGCGCGTGTCAGATTACACGGCGTTTATGCATAACGGACAACTGGTGGAGTTTGATGAAACCGACCGCATCTTCACCTCGCCAAAAGCGCGCAAAACCGAAGATTACATTACGGGTAGATTTGGTTAAGGGATAAGCAAGTTGCTCTACGTTTTCAGGGCGCAGAAAGGCAACAGGTTTTAGCAGCCCCAGGCGCTGACATCAGCCAGTGACTGGGGTGAATTAAGCGGGGCAACGTGTCTGCACGCGGCTGAATAAGGTGAAAATCAGTCGTGTGCGTAACCCTGAGGTGGCAACGGTTGCCCATCCAGCCAGGCTTTTCCATCACGCATCTGCAAACGACCATCGACAAACCAGCCGATCACCAGCGGATAAATCGCATGCTCCTGATGCTGTACACGTGAGGTGATCTCTTCTTCATCATCTTCAGCAAATACCGGAACGCGCGCCTGCAAAATCACCGGTCCGCCATCCAGTTCGTCAGTAACAAAGTGCACCGACGTGCCGTGTTCCTCATCGCCATTCTCTAGCGCCTGACGATGGGTATGCAGTCCGGGATATTTCGGCAGCAGCGACGGATGGATGTTCACCAACCGGTCGTGATAATGCGCGACAAACGCCTGACTGAGAATGCGCATGTAACCGGCCAGCACCACCAAATCCGGCGCATAAGCATCGATTTCCTGCATCAGTTGGCGGTCAAACGCATCGCGGTCGGCAAAGTCACTGGCGGCGAGGCTATGGCCCGGCACGCTGGCTTCCTGCGCACGCGTCAAACCAAATGCCGAGGCTTTATTACTGAAAACGGCAGCGACGCTGCCGTTAATACGCCCGCTTGCGCAGGCGTCGAGGATGGACTGAAGATTGCTTCCGTTACCGGAGATCAGTACAACCAGTTTTTTCATGGATTAATAACCACTCGCTCTTCTGAGTCAGAGGCTTTAATCACGCCGATTTTCCACGCCTGTTCGCCAGCGTCGGTCATCAGCTGTACCGCTTTATCGGCATCGGCCGGGCTCAGCGCGATGATCATGCCCACGCCGCAGTTAAAGGTACGATACATTTCATGACGGCTGACGTTACCGGCCTGCTGTAACCAGCTGAACACGGACGGCCACTGCCAGCTCTTCTCGTCAATCACCGCCTGAGTATTGTCTGGCAACACGCGTGGGATGTTCTCCCAGAAGCCGCCACCGGTCAGGTGAGAAATCGCGTGCACATCCACCTGCTCGATCAGGCTAAGGATGTTTTTCACGTAGATACGAGTCGGTGCCAGCAGGTGATCGGCCAGTGGTTTGCCATCCAGCTGTTTGGTTTCTGGATCAGTCTGGCTGACTTCCAGAATCTTACGCACCAGCGAATAACCGTTCGAATGCGGGCCGCTTGAACCCAGTGCGATCAGCACGTCGCCGTCCTGCACTTTCGAACCGTCAATGATTTCTGATTTTTCCACCACGCCGACGCAGAAACCGGCCACGTCGTAGTCTTCACCGTGGTACATGCCTGGCATCTCAGCGGTTTCACCGCCGACCAGCGCACAACCTGACTGCAGGCAACCTTCAGCGATACCGGTGATCACCGCTGAAGCGGTATCCACGTCCAGTTTGCCGGTTGCGTAGTAGTCGAGGAAGAACAGCGGCTCAGCGCCTTGTACAATCAGGTCGTTCACACACATCGCAACCAGATCGATGCCGATGCTGTCATGACGTTTGAGATCCATCGCCAGACGCAGCTTGGTGCCGACGCCATCGGTTCCGGAGACCAGCACAGGCTCGCGGTATTTCTGCGGCAGCGCACAGAGCGCGCCAAAGCCACCCAGCCCACCCATCACTTCCGGGCGGCGAGTTTTCTTTACTACGCCTTTAATACGGTCAACCAGATCGTTACCAGCATCGATATCAACACCGGCGTCTTTGTAGCTGAGAGAGGTTTTGTCGGTCACTGCGGAATCCCCACGCGAATTGCGGTTGGTGGCAAAAATTAAGCGCGCTAATTCTATCAGCGCAGGCAAACGTTTGCGAGTGCCATCTCACGCCGCTTTGCACAGTGCTGATTTTTCACCAATCCTTAAGATCACGCGAATCGCGCTAAGCCATTGACCAATGACAAGTGGCGCAGTGGCAAAAAGGCGGTATAATCCGGCGATTTTTTTTAGCTCAACTCAATTCCGGGAGAACAATCATGAAGATCGTGGAAGTCAAACACCCGCTGGTCAAACATAAACTGGGCCTGATGCGTGAGCATGATATCAGCACCAAACGCTTCCGCGAGCTGGCCTCAGAAGTCGGCAGCCTGCTGACTTATGAAGCCACTGCCGATCTGGCCACGGAGCGCGTCACCATTGAAGGCTGGAACGGCCCGGTCGACGTCGATCAAATCAAAGGCAAAAAAATCACCGTGGTGCCGATTCTGCGTGCGGGCCTCGGCATGATGGAAGGTGTGCTGGAGCACGTGCCAAGCGCGCGCATCAGTGTCGTCGGTGTCTATCGTGATGAAGAGACGCTGGAGCCGGTGCCGTACTTCCAGAAACTGGTGTCCAATATCGAAGAGCGTTTAGCACTGGTCGTTGACCCGATGCTGGCAACCGGTGGTTCGATGATCGCCACTATCGACCTGCTGAAAAAAGCGGGCTGCAACAGCATCAAAGTGCTGGTGTTGGTGGCGGCACCAGAAGGGATTGCGGCGCTGGAGAAAGCGCATCCAGACGTTGAGCTCTACACCGCGTCAATCGATCAGGGATTGAACGAGAAGGGCTATATCATTCCAGGTCTCGGCGATGCCGGCGATAAGATCTTCGGAACGAAATAAATAAAGCATCCAGCCGGCCAGAGAGTCGGCTTTTTTTTGGCAAAAACACAACAACTCATGTAATGCCCTTTAGTTCAGTGCCGCATAAACACCAGCACCTTTGGTAGCGGCGCGATTTATCGCGCTCTTTTTCCCGACATGGCACTTAGCGTGTTGGAATATTGCGTAATGAATTGCGCGGCTCCCTGATGGCGCGGCCTGAACAAACAGCATTCATAACGACTAATGGGGATAGAGAGATAATGACAAGACGCGCGATCGGGGTAGACGAACGTCCACCGCTGCTGCAAACCATTCCACTCAGCTTACAACACCTGTTCGCCATGTTTGGCGCCACGGTGCTGGTGCCGATTCTGTTCCACATCAACCCGGCCACCGTATTGCTGTTTAACGGCGTTGGTACGCTGCTGTATCTGTTTATCTGTAAAGGAAAAATCCCGGCGTATCTGGGTTCGAGCTTTGCCTTTATTTCACCGGTGCTGCTGCTGTTGCCGCTGGGTTATGAAGTGGCGCTGGGCGGCTTTATTCTTTGCGGTTTCCTGTTCTGTGTAGTGGCGCTGATCGTCAAAAAAGCCGGTACCGGCTGGCTGGATGTGATGTTCCCACCGGCCGCGATGGGCGCAATCGTTGCGGTGATCGGTCTGGAACTGGCGGGCGTGGCAGCCAATATGGCCGGTCTGTTGCCAGCCGATGGCACCTCGCCAGACAGCAAAACCATCATCATTTCGATGGTGACACTGGCGGTCACGGTGTTTGGTTCGGTGCTGTTCCGCGGTTTCCTCGCCATTATCCCGATTCTGATCGGCGTACTGGCTGGCTACGCGCTCTCCTCCTTTATGGGCATCGTAAACTGGCAATCGGTGGCTGATGCGCCGTGGTTTGCACTGCCAACCTTCTACACGCCGCGCTTCGAATGGGCCGCGATGTTGACCATCCTGCCTGCGGCGCTGGTGGTGATCGCTGAGCACGTTGGCCACTTAGTCGTTACCGCCAATATCGTGAAAAAAGATCTGATTCGCGATCCCGGCCTGCATCGCTCGATGTTTGCTAACGGCTTGTCCACCATGATCTCCGGTTTCTTCGGTTCCACGCCAAACACCACTTACGGTGAGAACATCGGCGTGATGGCGATTACCCGTGTATACAGCACCTGGGTGATTGGCGGGGCGGCGATCTTCGCGATTCTGCTCTCTTGCGTAGGTAAACTGGCGGCCGCAATTCAGGCAATCCCGGTGCCGGTCATGGGGGGCGTTTCTCTGCTGTTGTACGGAGTGATCGGGGCTTCCGGTATTCGCGTATTGATTGAATCTAAAGTGGATTACAACAAAGCGCAGAATCTGATCCTGACCTCGGTGATCCTGATCATCGGCGTCAGCGGCGCGAAAGTGCATATCGGCGCTGCAGAACTGAAAGGCATGGCGCTGGCCACCATCGTTGGCGTCGCGTTGGCACTGATTTTCCGCGTAATCAGTCTGTTACGGCCCGAGGAAGTGGTACTGGATGCCGAAGAAAAGCGCGAAAGTTAATGCGCTTTGCCGGGCAGGGAAGCCTGGTTCATCTCTTGCAAGGATCGTGATAAACTTGCGCCGTTTTCTGCCTGCTCATCCGTTGAGGTACTTCTGAACACGCCGGCACAGCTTTCACTGCCACTCTATTTACCCGATGATGAAACCTTTGCCAGTTTCTGGCCGGGGGAAAATCCGTCTCTGTTGGCGGCGCTGCAAGGCGCACTCTCTCAGCAACACGGCAGCTATCTCTATTTTTGGTCACGTGAAGGCGGCGGCCGTAGTCACTTACTGCATGCAGCCTGTGCTGAGATGTCGGCCCGTGGTGAAGCGGTGGGATATGTTCCGCTGGATAAACGCACCTGGTTTGTGCCGGAAGTGTTGGACGGCATGGAGAACCTGGCACTGGTCTGCATTGATAATATCGAATGCATTGCCGGTGATGCCGAGTGGGAGATGGCGATCTTCGATCTCTATAACCGTATTCTGGAAATCGGCAAAACGCGTTTGCTGATCACCGGCGATCGTCCACCGCGTCAGCTCAATCTTGGCCTGCCGGACTTAGCTTCCCGTCTCGACTGGGGACAAATCTATCGTTTGCAGCCATTGTCAGATGAAGACAAACTCCAGGCGATGCAAATGCGAGCAGGGCTGCGTGGTTTTGAGTTACCGGAAGATGTCGGGCGCTTCCTGCTGAAACGCCTCGACCGCGAAATGCGCACGCTGTTTGATACGCTTGATCGGTTAGATCGCGCCTCTATTAGCGCACAGCGCAAGCTCACCATTCCTTTTGTCAAAGAAGCGCTGGGGCTTTAAACAATCTCCAGCACCGCTTCCGGTGGACGGCCAATTCGTGCCTGATCACCGTTGATCACGATGGGGCGTTCGATCAGTTTCGGATGCTCAACCATCGCCTGCAGCAGTTGATCTTCACTCAACTGGCTGTCTGCCAGATTTAACTCTTTATAAAGATCTTCTTTGCGGCGCATCAGATCGCGCGCACTACTCATGCCTAACTGTTGCAGCATTTTTTTTAGCGCCTGCACGTCAGGCGGTGTTTCAAGATACAGCACCACATCAGTTTCAATGCCTTTATCCTGCAACAGCGCCAGGGTTTCGCGGCTCTTGCTGCAACGCGGGTTGTGATAAATGCTCACCATTATTTTTATCCTTTCTGATACTGACGGAACCGCTTTTGCAGTTCGCGGAACTGATCGATGCGAGCATCGTAACGTGCCTGTTTCAGGCTGCCGAGCGGCACCTGGGCGCTGGCACTGCTCAGGGTGGTGATCGCCTGATCGAGCTTGCCATTGAGTGCTAATCCTTCCGCTCGTGCCGACAACTCCTCATCCCGTAATCCTTGTGCTGCCGAGGCTTGTGCCAGTAAATCCCAGGCATTGACGTCATCGGGATGGGCAAAGGTATAACGATTGAGGATGCGCGTGGCGTTAGCGGGCTGTTTCGCCTCGACATAAGCGTTAGCGAGGTTGAGCTGCAGCACCGGATTGGTGCTGCTGCCTTTGGCACTGGTTAGCATGTTGATCGCCTGCTGCGGCTGGTTCAGACCGATGTCGATATCCGTCATGATATCCAGCAACCAGACGTTATCCGGCTGTTTCGCCAGCATCGGGGTGATGATTTTTTTCGCACTGTCGAAGCTTTTCGCCTGCAGGAACTGCACTGCTTTACCGTATTGCGATGCCATTTGCTCACGTGAGTTGCCTTTGGCGTATTCATTTAACAGCTCATCGGTCAGCTGATTACGGCCAGTAGCGTACATACCCAACGAGCGCACTTTCGCCATGTAGAAGCCTTCCGATGACTGCACCACCACCGGGCGCATCTGGTTGGCACGGTTACGCGCATCGGCCAAACGGCTATCCGGTAAGGGGTGCGTCAGTAAAATTTCCGGTGGTTTGGAGGAGAAGCGGCTTTGATCGGCGAGCTTCTGCAGGAAAGCTGGCATCGCCTGCGGATCGAAACCTGCACGTTGCAGCACCTGAATCCCGATGCGGTCAGCCTCTTGTTCATTGGCCTGAGTGAAGCTGATCATACCCTGTTGCGTACCCGCCAACGTACCGGTTAACGCCGCCATCCCGGCTTGTGGGCTGGCAATGGCGAGCAGAATCGACCCCAACGCGCCCACCCAGGTGAGTGGCGCATTACGCTTCTGCTCTTCCATGGCACGTGCCAGATGGCGTTGAGTGACGTGAGAAATTTCGTGCGCCATCACCGACGCCAGTTGGCTTTCATTGTCGGTGTAGCGGAACAATGATGAATGCAGCACTACGTTGCCGCCGAAAAAGGCGAAAGCGTTCAGTTCGTCATTCTGGATGAGAAAGAAGTGAAACGGCGTGCGCACCGAATTGGCATGCGCCACCAGGCGCTGCCCTAACTCATTGATGTATTGATTTAATAGCGGATCGTTAATCAGCGGCGCACTGGCGCGCAGTTGGCGCACGTAGAAGTCGCCAATTTGTAATTCCTGATTAATGGATAGCGTTGAACCCGCTGTGGTTCCCATATCGGGCAGATTATCACTCACGTCCGCGTGCACGGAGAGTGCGGGCGTCAGCAGCAGCGTAGGAATAAGGGCCGCCAGCACTGATTTTTTCAACCGGTTAAACATGCCTTGATCCTGTAAAAGTCACCTGCAATTGGACAGGTAAGTCGTTCAAATGTTCTGCGCGTACTTTCCTTTGACGCAGCGCTTCTATCTTAACCAGCGCGTGGTAACAAGCAAATGAAGAAGCGACACAGACTTAAAATGAAAAAATGGCTACAGCGGGCGCTGATTGCAGCAAAAAATTGAATAGTCCGCCACGACCAGGTTAGCGCTTTTACAGGTTCAGAAGTTAAAGTTACGTAAAGTTGCTCAAAATAATTGAATCTGGCATGAACTTTTCCAGGTTTACTCTGAAAAACAAACGTCAAAACAGTGAACTGGCCTGTTTTATCCATCAGTTATTTTAATGGTGATTTTTTATAGGGTCGCCGAAATTTTAGTTAAGTATGGTCATATTTTCAGCTCCCCTGGCTTGATAAAAACTAAATAGCTGACAGTCGATTCAAGCCAGTTATTTTTTTAGGCATCTCTTCAGCTCAATCGAAAGCATTATTCAATTAGCCTGACTAATTATTATTTCCGCAATGAAAATCCTGGATAGGCCAAAACTACAGGACTTTTGCCCTGCTCACGCTGTGATATAGATAAGGCACTTTATTCAAACGGACTGTGAATTAGCGCAGTGCATGCCGGAGAATTTTTATGCGTTCTGTTGTCTCTTACGCCCTGATTGCGATCGTGGGTGGGTTTGTTGGCGCCACCGTCAGCAAAAGTGATGATATTTATCAGCGAGTGGTGAGCCATTTTTCTGCCGAGCCAACCGATCCTGAAGGTTTCTGGAGCACGCCTGCTGTCGATGGTTACGGCAAAATCCATTACGAATCTGATGCCGCCTTTAAACCGGTAGTCGGGCTGAGCAACAAAGTGGTGTTTCAAATCACCAAAAGCGAAGGGGACATGAAGCGGCCTAATCTTGGGCTGGAGCGCGTCGCCCGCGTAGTTAACCTCTACATCGCATCAGGCGTGCCTGCCGATCAGCTGCACTTTGTTGTCTCTGTGACCGGTGATGCCACGCCTGCCATGCTGGATAACGCGCATTTCCAGCAATTTTATAAAGCTGACAACCCCAATCTGGCGCTGATCGGCGAACTCAACAAATTAGGCGTCAAAGTGTCGGTGTGCGATCAGTCAGTGGCGTTCCATCACTTCCCGAAAGAGTGGATCGATCAATCGGTTATTCATGCGTTGTCCAGTCCGACCACGGTGTCGACGCTGGAAAATCAGGGTTATGCCTTCCTGCAAATGTAATTGGGCTTAGGGTCTTCTATCGAGGAGAAGTGAAATGCGTCCAGCGTCCTATATTGTTATCGCCGCACTGGCGGGTTTCGTGGGCGGTAATGTGTTACAGCTTCCAGAGCTGGTGGATAAGGTCAGCAGCAAGTTTGCTGACAACAAAAGCGAGCCAGCGGACTTCTGGAGCACGCCAGCCATCGCGGGCTACGGCAAAATCCATTTTGTGAATACGCCGGATTACAATCCCGCGAATACGCCAGGCCTGAGCAATAAGGTCGTTTTTCAGATCAACCGCACGGAAGGGGATGTCCGTCAACCTAACCTCGGACTGGAACGCGTGGCGCGTGTCACCAACCTTTATTACGCTGCCGGAGTGCCGCTAAATCAGCTGAATTTCGTGGTGTCAATCAACAGCGATGCCGTGCCTGCCGCGCTGAATAACGAACAATTCCGCAAAGCTTACGGCACAGATAACCCGAACCTGAAATTGATCGATGAGTTGAAGCAGGCGGGAGTGAAGGTCACGATCTGCGATCAATCGGTGGCGTTCCATCAGCTACAGCGTGACTGGATCGATACGCGCGTCACTCATACGCTCTCCAGTGGCACCACAGTTGCCTCGCTGCAAAACGAAGGTTACGCCTTCCTGATGTTGTAATTCCTGCCTGACAGCAGTTCGCGCTGCTGTCATTTTTTCGTCATCTCCCCGCGATGTTGCTGTCACAGTTCGCCGCTACTTTAAGCGCCAATGAGATCGATCTCATTGCTCATTCACGAGGCGAACATGTCCGATTTAATCAGTGTGGCAAAGCTGGCTGGCGTTTCTCGCGCTACCGCCGCACGCGCATTTTCTGATCCCCATCTGTTGCGGCCTGACACGCTGGAAAAGGTGTTGGCGGCATCAGAGCAACTCGGATTTCGCCCCAATCACATTGCACGTCAGCTGCGTACGCAAAGTTCTACCACGCTGGGTGTGCTGTTGCCTTCACTGCTCAACCCGATCTTCTCACGCCAGTTACAGGCGATGGAACGTCAGGCGCGTGCGGCTGGATACGGTTTGCTGGTGGCAACCAGTGATTATCAGCCAGAGCGTGAAGCGGCGATCGTCGAACACATGCTGCGCCAGCGCGTGGCGGGCCTGGTGCTGACCGTGGCCGATGCGGATAACAGCGCGGTTCTGACCACGCTGCATGAAGCCAGCATGCCGTTTGTCCTGGCGCACAACGTGCCTCAGCAGAGTCACTGGCCAGCGATTTGCGTGGATAACCAGCAGGCGATGCGGGAAGCCACCGAACATTTGCTAAGTCTGGGCCATCGTCATATCGGCATGGTCGCCGGGCCGATGCTGCAATCGGATCGCGCTCGCCTGCGTTATCAGGGCTACTGCGATGCGATGCAGGCCGCAGGGCTGAATGCGCTGCCGGTGATTGAAATGGCCAGCCATACCCATTCTGATTTCGCGCTGCTGCAACCGCAGTTGCAGGGCGCAGCACCGCTGACAGCGGTGATTTGTACAAATGATTTGCTCGCCATCAGCCTGATTGGTGCCGCGGCGCGTGCCGGTGTACGCATCCCGCAGCAACTTTCGGTGATGGGTTTTGACGGCATCGATATTGGCGAGCAGATTGCGCCGTCACTGGCGAGCGTCTCTCAGCCAGCCGACATGCTCGGTGCCTGTGCCATCGATATGTTGTTACAACAAGCCAGCCGCGGCACCCGCGTACTGGCCCACCGGTTGCGGAGCGGTGAAAGCATCGCCGCACCCGCCACCGTTTTGACTGCCTCCACCAGGGAACCATAACCACCATGAAATTCCATAAAAAAATGAAAATTCTTTCAGGAGCGATCGCGCTGACCGCCGGTTCGCTGTTCAGTATGATGACGCAGGCCGCCGAAACCGCGATCTGCTACAACTGTCCGCCCGAATGGGCTGACTGGGGTACACAGCTCAAAGCCATTGCCAAAGACACCGGCATCACCGTGCCACAAGACAACAAAAACTCCGGCCAGGCGCTGGCGCAAATGGTGGCGGAGAAGGGCAATCCGGTGGCAGATGTGGTGTATTACGGCGTCAGTTTCGGCATCCAGGCCGACAGCGCGGGCGTCATCACCGATTATAAACCGCAGCACTGGGACGACATCCCAGCCGGAATGAAAGATCCGAACGGTAAATGGGTCGCGCTGCACTCGGGCACCATGGGCTTTATGGTCAACGTGGATGCGCTCGGCGGCGCGCCAGTGCCACAATCCTGGGATGACCTGCTAAAACCTGAGTACAAAGGGATGGTGGGCTACCTTGATCCGGCCAGTGCCTTTGTCGGTTATGTGGCGGCGGTGGCCGTTAACCAGGCGAAAGGCGGCAACATGCAGGACTTCACGCCAGCGCTGAACTGGTTCAGGAAACTGCAGGCCAACCAGCCAATCGTACCGAAGCAGACGGCCTATGCGCGTCTGATTTCAGGCGAAATCCCGATTCTGCTCGACTACGACTTCAACGCCTATCGCGCCAAATATAAAGATCACGCCAACGTTGCGTTTGTGATCCCGAAAGAGGGCACGGTGACGGTTCCTTACGTCATCAGTCTGGTGAAGAACGCGCCACACGAAGCTAATGGCAAGAAAGTGATCGACTATGTGCTGTCGGACAAAGGTCAGGCGATTTGGGCCAATGCCTTCCTGCGCCCGGTGCGTACTTCTGCAATGTCACCCGAAGCGAAGAAATTCTTCCTGCCGGATAGCGATTATGCACGCGCCCAAACGGTCGACTATCAGCAGATGGCCGATGCGCAGAAAGCGTTCTCTGCTAAGTACCTGAGCGAGATTCACTAATCATGTCGATCTCCGACACCCTGGCGGCTTCACGCCGCCAGGCTCGCAGCTTGCCGGGCAGCAAATGGTTATGGCTGACGCTGCCCGCGCTGCTGTTCTTCAGTGCATTTTGGCTGCTGCCGTTTGCGCGCCTGCTGCAAATCGGTATGCAGAACGATCGCACCACCCAGCACAGTGGCTACTGGACGGTAATCACTCAGCCGAATTACCTGCTGAGTTTGCTGAATACCGTATTACTGTCGCTGGCGGTGACATTGGTTACGCTGGTGATTGCTGCCATCGTAGGCTGTTTTCTGGCGCGTCAGCGTTTTGCTGGGCGTGGCACGTTATTAGCCTTATTGACCTTCCCGCTGGCCTTTCCCGGCGTGGTAGTGGGTTTTCTGGTGGTGATGCTCGCGGGCCGTCAGGGCTTGCTGGCGCAAATCAGCATGAGCCTGGTGCACGAGCGCTGGACGCTGGCCTATTCACTCACCGGATTGTTTATCGGCTATCTCTATTTCTCGCTGCCGCGCGCCATCGTTACGCTCGTCGCGGCCAGTGAAAAGCTTGATCGCTCGCTGGAAGAGGCAGCGCGATCACTTGGCGCCAGTCAGTGGCGTATTACCTGGGACGTGATCGTGCCCGGCCTGCAGCCGGCATTGCTCTCTACCGGCGCACTCTGTTTCGCCACCAGCATGGGCGCGTTTGGCACTGCTTTTACGCTCGGCACCGATTTGGCGGTGTTACCGCTGACCATTTATGGCGAATTCACTAACTACGCTAACTTTGCTACGGCGGCGGCGCTGTCGGTGGTGATGGGCGCGGTTGCCTGGCTGGCGCTGATGTTAGCGCGCCGCCTGGCACACAAGGGGGCCGCATGAATCGTCGCGGATTGTTTAGCCTGCAGCTGCTGGTCACCACGCTCACCGCGCTGTTTATGATTGTGCCGGTGGTGCTGTCGATGCTGGCGGGTGTCACCAATAACTACTTTATCGGCCTGCGCAGCGGGTTGACCCTGAAATGGGTGGCGCAAGTGTGGGAGATGTACGCTGATACCTTCTGGCTGTCGTTGCTGATAGCGCTGTTCTGCTTGTTGGTCACTCTGGTGATTGGCGTACCCGCCGCGTGGGGCTTGTTGAAAGCGCCCGGCCGCTGGGCAGCACGTATTGAAGAGTGCCTGATGTTGCCCGTGGCGCTGCCCGGCTTAGCCACCGCGCTCGGCATCATTCTGCTTTACGGCCAGTTTTCCGGCCTGCGTGACAGCTGGGTGCTTATTCTGATTGGTCACGTGCTGTTCACGCTGCCGTTTATGATGCGACCGGTGCTGGCGGTGATGCAGGCGATCGATATGCCGCGTCTGGAAGAAGCTTCCGCCAGCCTCGGTGCCAGCCTGTGGCAGCGCTTCTTTACCGTGGTGGTACCCAACTGCCGCAACGGCATTCTGGCGGGCGCCTTTATGGTGATCACCCTGTCGGTGGGGGAGTTCAACATCACCTGGATGCTGCATACGCCGCTGACCAAAACCCTGCCGGTCGGCCTCGCGGACAGTTACGCTTCAATGCGACTGGAAGTGGGTTCCGCTTATACGCTGATTTTCATTCTGATGATTTTGCCGCTACTGCTGATGCTGAATGCGGTGAATCACTGGCTTAACCGCGCGGTATCGCGCCAAAACAAGGAGGCGGCATGAATCCTGCGGCCGTTACCGTGACGCTGCGCGGTTGTTCACGTCACTTCAATCACCAACTGGCATTGCATCCGCTCGATCTGACCGTGAATCCCGGGGAAACCCTGGTGTTGCTCGGGCCTTCTGGCTGCGGAAAAACCACCACCTTGCGCATCATCAGCGGGCTTGAGCGCTGTGATGCGGGCGGCGAGGTGTGGTTCGACGATCGTAACGTTACCGCGTTGCCGATTGAGAAACGCAATGTTGGCATGGTGTTCCAGAACTATGCGCTGTTTCCCAATCTTAACGTCGCTGAGAACGTGGCTTACGGCTTGAAAGTGCAGGGCGTGGCGCGTGCCGAGCGTGAAGCGCGCGTGCAGGAGATGCTGGAACTGGTGGATCTCAGCGCGCTGTCACAGCGCAGCATTGATAAGTTATCCGGTGGACAGAAACAGCGTGTGGCACTGGCGCGTGCGCTGGCAGCCAGACCCAAAGTGCTGCTGTTTGATGAGCCGCTGGCGGCGCTGGATGCACGTCTGCGCGATCGCCTGCGTCTGGAAATCGGCACCTTATTGAAGAAGCTGGCGATCACCGCCGTGTACGTCACGCACGATCAGCAAGAGGCGATGGCGCTCGGCGATCGCATTGCAGTGATGGAGCAGGGGCGTCTGGTGCAGATCGATACGCCACAAAATATCTATCAGCACCCCGCTTCAAAGTTTGTCGCCGATTTCGTCGGGGCGATTAACTGCGTGGATGTCGATGCGCGTGGCAATGCACAGCGCTTCTGCCGCCCGGAAGATGTACTGCTCGCCAGCGACAATCGCTATGCGCGTCAGGGCTTTATCCTTGCCAGCACCTTTTTAGGCGCATCGCAGCGGCTGATGATCGATATCGGTCTGGCCATGCCGATTCAGGTCGACCGCCATGCGCGTGAAGCCTGGCATGCCGGACAACCGGTGAGCTGGACGCTGGCGCAGGACGCCGCCCTGCAATTTTCTGCATCCTGAGGAAGAAATTCGTGTCTGAAGCATTGACGCTGATTGCGCAAATAAGTGATTTACATATCAAGGCGAACGGTCGCCTGTCGTATAAAAAAGTGGACACCCAGGCGGCGCTGCTGCGGGTTATCGAGACATTGAATCGTTTGACGCCGCGCCCGGACATGGTGGTGATCACCGGCGATCTGGTGGATTTCGGCAACGCAGAAGAGTATCAAACGCTGCGAACGGCGCTGCGACGTTTGCAGCTGCCTTACATGCTGATGGCGGGCAATCACGACGATCGCCAGCAGTTACGCGCTGCGTTTCCGGATCACCACTATCTGCAACGTGGTGAAACCCTCAACTGGCAGGCACGGGTGAAAGGGGTGCAGCTGCTGGCACTGGATTCCAGCGTGCCGCAGCAGCCGTGGGGCTACGTGGACCAAGCGCAGCTGGCCTGGCTGGAAGAGCAGCTGGTGCGCGAACCGCAATTGCCTACCCTGGTGATGTTGCACCATCCACCGCTGGTTTCCGGTATCGGTCATATGGATAAGCAACCGCTGCGTAATCCCGACGCGCTGGCGGCGATTATCCGCCAGCATCCGCAGGTGGAACGCGTGCTGAGCGGTCATTTGCACCGTTCGGTACAGGCGCGCTTTGCCGGAACGCTGGCCTGCGTGGCGCCGGGCGTCTCGCATCAGGTTGCCTTTGATTTATCTGAAAATGGTCCGGCAAATTTCGTGCTGGAACCGCCGGGTTTCCTGTTGCATCGCTGGCATCCACAGCAGGGCATGACCACGCACCTCTGTGCCATCGGCGATTATCCGGGCCCGTGGCCGTTCTATGATGCGAATGGTCTGATCGATTAGCGCCAACGTTTGCTGAATAATTACGCGTGTCTGACAGGATGGTTCGTGCTCAATCTGGTTTGCAGGTGTACAATTGGCGGTTCCCTCACCAGGGGTAGCTAGTCCAACTATAACTATATTGTCAGGCACGCGAATGATGAATTTTCACACCAGGGCGGTTGCGTCATGCTGATGCGCATCCGGCCAAAAACTGACCTGCGTACGCTGATCGCGTTGCTGGCGATCACCAGTATCGTCATTACGCTCGCCAATACCTTGTACGCCACCTGGCGTGTGCAGCGTATGGTGCTGATCGAGAGCACGCTCGAAGCCAATCGCGCTTATGCCACCAAACTGGCTGCCACCACGGAAGTCTTTTTCCAGCTGGCACAGTCGCAGCTGCACTACAGCGCGACGCAGTTGGGCAAGGATTTTGATAATCCAGAACTGGCGCAGCAGGAAGTGAATCGTCTGCGTGAGCAAACCAATAGTTTCAACTCCGTTGCGGTGGTCGACACCAATGGGATAGTGAAAGCGATTTCGCCTGAGTCACTGATGCTCAAAGGCATGCAGCTCACCAGCCAGGCTTCGCGGGAAGCGCTGGCACAGCGCCAACCGATGGTGAGCAAACCCACCATCTCTGCTGCCAACAATCTGATTGTGTTTGTCTCCTGGCCGATCTGGAGCAACGAAGGACGCTACCTCGGCTATGTGGGCGGCACTATCTATCTGAAGAAGAAAAGTATCCTCAATGCCTTACTCGGTGAGCAGTTCTACCGGGATGGCACGCGCGTGTATGTATTGGATCGCAACAATCAGGTGCTTTATCACCAGAACAGCCAGCTGATTGGTAAAACCGCGCCAGAGATCGTCAGCGAGCGTCAACGCAATGAGAGCACTAATGGCGAGGTGCAGGTCAAAGAAGAAGACACGCCGAAACTGGCGGGTTACGCCATTGTGCCGACCACCGGCTGGATGGTGGTGGCGCTCAAACCAACCGACGTCACCCTGCAACCGCTCTCGGGTTTGCTGCTGAAAGTGCTGAAAAACTCGGTGCCGTTTGCGTTGCTGACCTTACTGATGGCGGTGATCTTCGCCCGTCTGATTGCCTTGCCGCTGTGGCAACTGGCGCGTAAAGCCAGTCAGATGGACACCCAGGGCGTCTCGGGTGAAATTGGCGGTATTCGTGCCTGGTACTTCGAAGCCGCACAGGTGAAACGCGCCTTGCTCACCGGGATCGGACTGGTACAGGACAAAATCGGTCGGCTGAAATCGGAAGTACAAACCGATCCGATGACCAGTTTGCTTAACCGCCGTGGCCTGAGTGCGGTGCTGGATTACTTCGAAACCATGCGTCAGCCTTTTGCGGTGCTGGCGCTGGATATCGACCATTTCAAGCGGGTGAATGACAACTTCGGCCATGATGTGGGTGACGAAGTGATCAAACAGGTGGCGCGTACCCTGCGTAACAGTGCGCGCCAGACCGACGTGGTGTGCCGTAATGGCGGCGAGGAATTTTTGATGCTGTTGCCAGCCACCTCGACGGAAGAAGCGCGGGTGATTGCCGAGCGCGTGCGTACCAGCATCGCCGAGAGCTGGATTGACCATGTTGGGCATATCACGCTTTCAGTGGGCATCGCACATTGGGAGGCCGATAATCAGCCGCAAGATGTGAGCTTGAAACAGGCGGATGCCGCACTCTATCAGGCGAAAAATGCCGGACGTAACTGCGTGATGATTGCCGGGCAGGATGCGCTGGTGAGCAGTATTACCCGCTAATCTTCACATAGCCGCTGCTAACGTTGGCTCTCTCATTCCGCACCAAACTTGGCCCGGCACAGGTTCATCTGAACCGGGCATCGACTGCAAATTTCTGTACAATCGTCATCCCGTTTTTGGCGTCAAGGAAGTGAAATGCTGGCTCTGCTTTTCCAATGGTACAAACGTCGCTTTAGCGATCCGCAGGCGATTGGCCTGCTGGTAATCCTGTTGATGGCGTTCTGTATCCTGTTTTTCTTCAGTGGATTATTAGCACCGTTGCTGGTCGCGCTGGTGCTGGCTTATCTGCTGGAGTGGCCAACCGTTCGATTACAGCGCCTGGGATGCAGCCGCACCTGCGCCACCAGCATGGTGCTGATTGTTTTTGCCGGTATTTTGCTGGTGATGGTGCTGATTGTTGCGCCAGTGGCCTGGCAGCAGGGCATCAATTTGCTGCGTGACCTGCCGAATATGCTCAACAAGCTCTACGTCTATGCCGCCGGGTTGCCGAAGCGTTTTCCGGCGCTGGTGGATGCGGGCATCATCGATATCATCGTGGAGAATCTGCGTAGCCGCCTGACCGGGTTGGGGGAGTCATTGGTGAAGTACTCGCTGGCCTCGCTAGTCGGGCTGATGACGTTGATGATCTATCTGGTGCTGGTGCCGCTGATGGTGTTCTTCCTGCTGAAAGATAAAGAGCAGATGCTCAATGCTGTGCGTCGCGTGCTGCCGCGCAATCGCGGGTTGGCGGGCGTGGTGTGGCAGGAGATGAATCAGCAAATCACCAACTACATTCGTGGCAAAGTGCTGGAGATGGTCGCGGTAGGGTTTGTCACCTGGATTGCCTTCCTGGTCTTAGGGCTCAACTATGCGTTGCTGCTGGCGGTGCTGGTTGGGATTTCCGTGCTAATTCCCTACATCGGCGCGATGGTGGTCACCATTCCGGTGATTGGCGTCGGCCTGTTCCAGTGGGGCTTAGGCACCGATTTCTGGACGATGTTTATCGTTTATCTGGTGGTGCAGGCGCTGGATGGCAATGTGCTGGTGCCGATTTTGTTTTCAGAGGCCGTCAACCTGCATCCGCTGGTGATCATTCTTTCGGTGGTGATTTTTGGTGGTATGTGGGGCTTTTGGGGCGTGTTCTTTGCCATCCCGCTGGCCACGTTAATCAAGGCCGTGGTGCGCGCCTGGCCGGAAACCACGCTGGAGCATCAGCAGGGGTAAATAAAACGGGTGCACATTGTGCACCCGTTTTGTCTTATGCCGACTTCAGATAATCCAGCACGATGTCGTGGTGGTTCGACGTTTTGAAGTCGTCGAAGACTTTCTCAACTTTGCCGTTGCCGTCGATCAGGAAACTGATGCGGTGGATACCGTCATAGGTTTTACCCATAAAGGTTTTCTCACCCCAGACACCGAATTCCTGGCAGACCTGGTGGTCTTCATCAGATAGAAGGGTGAAGTTCAGCACCTCTTTTTCGGCGAAACGTGACAGCTTTTCAGGCTTATCGGTGCTGATGCCCAGCACTTCCACGCCCACGGTTTTCAACGCATCCATGTTGTCGCGCAGACCACAGGCCTGAACGGTGCAACCCGGCGTCATGGCCTTCGGGTAGAAATAGACCAGAACGCGCTGTCCCTGGAAGTCGGCCAAATTTACTTGTTCGCCGTCCTGATCGGGCAAGCTAAATTTCGGTGCGGTATCACCGGCTTTCAGTGGATTCATCACAACTCTCCATTTTTTTCTTCATGCTGTGGGTAATACACCCTCGCGGCAAAAAGCACCAGCGGGTGCCACCCTCTGGGTTATTTCACTACACGGTATGCCGCAGGGCAGAGTGTGTGGAGAAATAATCCGGCGTTAGCTTACAGGGTGTTGTTGGCATCGTCGGTGACACTATAAAGACGAATTGAGCCTTGTGCATGCAGTTCTTCACACAGATTGTTGAAGGCCTGTTCAAACGGTGCGCTGGCCTGATTATCCGGGCTGTGTGCCGTCATCTGAATATACAGTGTCGGTGGGACACCTTCCTGTGCCGGGGTAATACGCGACACCAATTCGGCAATGTTCATCTGATGTTTATCGAACAGATCGGTAAAGCGCTCAATGAGATGAGGAGAATCTGGCACTTCCACCTGCACCCATACCGTGGCAGGCATCGGTGGGGTGACGCGCGCATTAGTGCGCTTCATCACAATCAACAGTTCCAGCTCAGCCCCTTTCATCGGTAGCGTGGATTCAATCAGGGTTATCGCGTTCCAGCTCCCCGAAAGCAACATGATGAAGGTGAACTCATCGCCCAGCATCGCCAGACGACTGTCTTCAATATTACAGCCGCAGCTACTGACGTGGCGAGTGATGGTATTGACGATACCCGGACGATCAACGCCCAATGCGGTGATCACCAGATGGTGAGGCTGTGACTGCGACAAAATGGCATTTCCTGTACGTTCGCTAATAACCATAAGGTAAACATAAAAAAAACTGCTGACAAGGGTAGGAATGGCTTGGCTCGCTTGCTTTTCTTTCGAGGTAAAACGTAACATGAGGCACTTGTTTGTCGAGGGGATAGCCCATGTTCACCGGAAGTATTGTTGCGCTCATTACGCCAATGAATGAAAAAGGTAATGTCTGCCGCGAGAGTTTGAAAAAACTGATTGATTATCATGTTGCCAGCGGCACCGCGGCGATTGTTTCTGTTGGCACCACCGGCGAATCCGCTACCCTCAGCCATGAAGAACATGGCGATGTGGTGATGCAGACCCTGGAGCTGGCGGATGGCCGTATCCCGGTGATTGCCGGTACCGGCGCCAATGCCACTGCTGAAGGTATCTCTCTCACGAAGCGCTTTACCGGCACCGGTGTGGTGGGTTGTCTGACCGTGACGCCTTACTACAACCGTCCAACTCAGGAAGGTCTGTTCCAGCACTTCAAAGCGATTGCCGAAAGCACCGATCTGCCACAGATGCTGTATAACGTACCATCACGTACGGGCTGCGACATGCTGCCAGAAACCGTGGCTCGCCTGGCCGGAATTAAAAATATTATCGGAATCAAAGAGGCCACCGGGAACTTATCGCGTATTTCTCAGATCCAAGAGCTGGTTAATGATGAGTTCATTATTGTCAGCGGCGATGACGCGACAGCTTTGGACTCCATGCAACTGGGCGGCAAAGGCGTAATCTCGGTTACAGCCAACATTGCAGCGCGTGAAATGGTTGAACTCTGTGCGCTGGCGCAACAGGGTAATTTTGCCGAAGCGCGTCGCCTGAATCAGCGTCTGATGCACCTGCACCAGACGCTTTTCTGTGAACCCAATCCAATCCCGGTTAAATGGGCAGCGAAACAGCTAGGATTAATCGCGGATGACACGCTGCGCTTGCCGATGACGCCACTGACCGAAGCCGGTCAGGCGAAAACGGCTCAGGCGCTGATTAAAGCGGGTCTGCGATAAATTAGGGAGAATCAATGAGTTATTCAGTTAAGCGCTCGACGCTGGCAACCGTGGTGGGCTTGTCCACCCTGATGCTGCTAACAGCTTGTTCCAGCGATCAGCGTTATAAGCGCCAGGTCAGCGGTGATGAATCTTACCTGCAGGCGCCTGAACTGCATGATTTAAAAGCCCCGGCGGGGATGATTCTGCCTCTGCAGAATGGCGATTACGATGTGCCGCACACTGTTGCGAAGGGTGCAGTAGGTAAAGAACTGGATATTCGTCCTCCGGCTCAACCTCTGGCGCTGCTGAACGGCACGCGTGCACAGTTCACTGGTAATACCGGTGTGCTGGCGGTTGAGAGCAGCCGTGGCTCGATCTGGTCACAGGTGGTGAATGTGATCCAGTCCTACAAGTTCCCGATTGCACAGCGTGATGATGCTGGGCAGCAGCTGACCACCGATTGGGTGCAGTGGAACCGTGCGGATGAAGACAATCAGTATCGTGGTCGTTATCAGATCAGCGTTCAGAACCAGAGCTATCAGCAGGTGCTGACGGTTCGTCTGCTGGAACTGCAGCAGAAAGGTGAAACGGTGACGGCTCCGGCACAGATCCAACGCTACACCGGCCAGATGCTGAACGACATCAGCACCGGTCTGGATAAGATTGATACCGCCAGCGCCGATGCCGCTGCAGGCCGTGCGACCGGGCAGATTGATGTCCAGAGCGGCGCAGATGATACCGGTCTGCCACTGCTGGTGCTGCGTTCACCGTTTAACGTCACCTGGCAGCGTCTGCCAGCGGCGCTGAAGCGTGTGGGCATGGAAGTCACCGATGACAACCGCTCGCAGGGTAGTCTGAAAGTGACCTACAAGCAGCCGGGCAGCAGCGCGTTTGACGCGATTGGTGCGAAAGATCCTGAGCTGCCTAACGGCGATTACAAATTGCAGGTTGGCGATCTGGATAACCGCAGCAGTCTGCAGTTCATTGATCCTAAGGGCCATGTGCTCACTCAGGCGCAGAATGACGCGCTGGTGGCGGTGTTCCAGGGTGCACTGAACAAATAAATTGCCAAAGGGCCGGAGATTCTCCGGCCTTTTTGTTTTGGATTTGGCATAATGGCGCCCGGCGAAGTAAACGATTGCGTCAGGCAGTCATCGCGCGGTGAAACACCGCTGAACACGGGTTCTTTCATGTTTGGAGTTAATGAGATGCAAAAGCGAGCTGAGTTGTATCGCGGTAAAGCGAAAACCGTATACAGCACCGATAATCCGGATCTGCTGGTACTTGAATTCCGCAACGATACGTCAGCAGGAGACGGTGCACGAATCGAGCAATTTGATCGCAAAGGAATGGTGAACAACAAGTTCAACCATTTCATTATGACCAAATTGCAGGAAGCGGGCATTCCGACCCAGATGGAAGCGCTGCTGTCGGATAACGAAGCGCTGGTCAAAAAGCTGGAGATGGTGCCGGTGGAGTGCGTAGTGCGCAACCGTGCGGCAGGATCGCTGGTAAAACGTCTGGGCGTGGAAGAGGGCATGTTGCTCAATCCACCGCTGTTTGATCTCTTCCTGAAAGATGACGCCAAACACGACCCGATGGTCAACGAATCCTACTGCGAGACCTTTGGCTGGGTCAGCAAGGCCAATCTGGCGCGTATGCAGGAACTGACTTTCAAAGCCAACGACGTACTGAGCAAACTGTTTGATGACGCCGGTCTGATCCTGGTCGACTTCAAGCTGGAGTTTGGTCTGTTCAATGGTGAAGTGACGTTGGGCGATGAATTTTCGCCAGACGGCGCGCGTCTGTGGGACAAAGAAACCATGGACAAAATGGACAAAGACCGTTTCCGTCAGAGCCTCGGCGGTCTGATCGAAGCCTATGAAGAAGTGGCGCACCGTCTGGGTGTGAAACTGGATTAAGTCTTCAGCGATGCCTTTTCGGTGCGCATTCCAGCGCACGATAATCAGGGGGTCGTCATAAGTGAAAGGTCGTCATCGTTGGCGGCCTTTTCTGTTTCTACCCTGCCTGCACGTTGTTTAATACGCCTCCTTTCTCTCAATCTCGCGACGCTAACGCCGCAACGCTGGTGATTAGCGATGCCGCCAACTAAAATCATGCAAAACCTTTTAACAGGAGCGAGCCATGCGCTGGCAAGGTCGTCGTGAAAGCGACAATGTAGAAGATCGTCGCAATGATTCACCCGGATTGGGCGGCGGCGGTCGGCAAATCCGCATTCCACGCGGCAAGGGCGGCATCATTCTGCTGATTGTGGTGGCCGTGGCGGGTTATTACGGTTACGACCTCACCGCGCTGCTGGAAGGCGGCACGCCGGTGACACAACAGCAACAGCGCCCGGTGAACTCTGCGCAGGATAATGAGGATGCCAAATTCACTAAGGTGATTCTCGCCACCACCGAAGAGACCTGGGGCACGTTGTTCCAGAAAATGGGCAAACAGTATGTGCCACCTAAGCTGGTGATGTACCGCAACTACACCTCAACCAGCTGCGGCACTGGCCAGTCGGCGATGGGGCCGTTTTACTGTCCGGCGGATCAAACCGTCTATATCGATCTGTCGTTTTACGATGATATGAAAACCAAGCTGGGTGCAGGCGGTGACTTTGCGCAGGGCTATGTGATTGCCCATGAAGTCGGCCATCACATCCAGAAACTGCTGGGCATCGAGCCGAAAGTACGTCAGATGCAGCAGGGTGCCACTCAGACACAGGCCAATCAGCTGTCGGTGAAAATGGAGTTGCAGGCAGACTGCTTTGCCGGCGTGTGGGGCCATTATGTGCAGCAGCAAAATATGCTGGAAGTGGGCGACCTCAAGAAAGCGCTGGATACCGCAGAAGCGATTGGTGATGACCGATTGCAGCAGAAAAGCCAGGGCCGCGTGGTGCCGGATAGCTTCACACACGGCACTTCACAACAACGCTATACCTGGTTCAAACGCGGTTTTGACAGCGGAAACCCGGGCGACTGCAACACCTTCGCCGCCAACTGATGTCGTTAGTTGATATCACCGCCGCGATGCAGCGAGCGGGCATTCGTCGCCTGTGTGTGATCGCCGGTGAAGCTGACTGGGCGTTGCAGCAGGCAATGGAGTGGCGTGCAGCGCTGACCGGCGACTGGCTCACGTTCAGCGACAGCGATGATTTCCCCCAGCGCGTGGCGCCTGCAGCTCTGCGCACGCTGCTGGGTCGTGAATTCCAGCATGCGATTTTCGATGCGCGCAGCGGTTTCCATGCGGAGGCCTTTGCGGCGTTAGCGGGCACGTTGCGTGCGGGAAGCTGGTTGTTGTTACTGACGCCGCCGTGGCAAGACTGGGCCACGCAACCGGACTGCGACAGCCTGCGCTGGGCCGATGTCGGCGAACCGATCGCCACGCCTCATTTTATTCACCATCTGCAGCAGCTGATTGAACAGGATCCGCAGGTCATATTGCTGCATCAGCATCAGCATCAGCATCAGTACCAGCATGAGCATGAGCTCGCACCCGAATTGCTGCAGCAACACCAGCCTGCGCGCGAATCCGGATTACTGCATCAGCATCAACCTGAGCGCGCATCTGAATTACTGCATCAGCATCAATGTGAGCGCGTACCCGAATTACAGCACCCACACCAGCCTGCGCGTACACCTGCCTTACTGGACTTACCCGATTGGCACTGTCAGGCTCCACAGCAGCAGGCGCGGATCCTGCAGCAGCTGCTTAAGATGCCCTCCGGCGTGGCGGTGATCACGGCTGCACGTGGACGTGGCAAATCGGCGCTGGCCGGGATGCTGGCCAAGCATAATCAGCACTGCCTGGTGACGGCACCGGCCAAAGTTTCCACTGAGGTGCTGGCAGCGTTTGCCGGTGAACATTTTCGTTTTATGGCGCCGGATGCCATTCTCGCGATGGACGCTGAGCCGTCAGTGCAGTGGCTGATCGTTGATGAAGCGGCCGCCATTCCAGCACCGTTGTTGCAGCAGTTTGTGCAGCTTTTCCCTCGTGTGCTGATGATCACCACCGTGCAGGGTTACGAGGGCACCGGGCGCGGTTTTATGCTGCGTTTCTGCGCTACCTTGCCACAGGTACAATATTTCCAGCTCGATGAACCCTTGCGCTGGTCAGTGCACGATCCGCTGGAGCAGTGGCTAAGCCAGGCGCTGCTGTTTGAGGATGCGATAGAAAGCGGACCTAACGGCGAGCTAACGATTTTCCCCGCTACGCCAGAGCAAGGAGCACTGGAAGCGGGCTACCGTCTGCTGGCGAGCGCCCACTATCGCACTTCTCCCATTGACCTGCGGCGCATGCTGGATGCCCCCGGCATGCGCTTCTGGCTGGCAGGCACGCCAGAAAACATTGTCGGCGCACTGTGGCTGGTGGAAGAGGGGGGGTTAGACAAATCACTGGCTGATGCCGTCTGGGCGGGGTTGCGCCGTCCGCGCGGCAATCTGGTCGCACAGTCACTGGCAGCCCATGCGGGATTTGCCGAAGCCGCCACCTTGCGCTCGCAGCGTATCAGTCGCATTGCCGTGTTAGCCGCACAACGACAGCGTGGTATTGGCAGCGCGTTGGTGGCCATGGCACAGCAGCAGGCGGAAGGATGCGATTTCCTTTCGGTGAGTTTTGGCTATACCGAATCGCTCTGGCAGTTCTGGCAGCGTTGTGGCTTTACTCTGGTACGCATTGGCTCACAGCGTGAAGCCAGCAGTGGCTGCTATGCGGCGATGGCGATACGTCCCTTAACGCCTGCCGGAGAACAACTGCAGCAGCAGGCGGCACAGCGATTTGCGCGTGACGCGGTGTGGTTGCGTGACATTATTGATGTTCCCTTCAAGACGACCGTTCACTCTCAGACACTGAGCGAGGATGACTGGCCGCTGCTGGCAGGATTTGCCTGGGCGCAACGGCCTTATGAGGCGAGCTATGCCGCGTTGCAGCGCCTGGTGCGCGCATCACCACAACCGATACTCGAAGCCATCCTTGTGCAAAAACAAGCGTTGAGTGCTGTAGCGCAGCAAGCGGGACTCAATGGTCGTAAAGCCTTGGTGCAACGCTTACGCCAGGAGACGGCTGAAGCATTGATTCAGTGTGATGCCAGCCGGGCGGAACAGTGGCAGCAGCAGTTGGCATCGTTGCAATAAATCCATTATCTCGTTCAAATTTTCCCAATATCACTCCCGCCTCAGCGGCGTATAGTGATTTGAGGAGGATCTTATGGCACTACGATATGTAATTGTTCAGCAACCGACACACGCTGCGCAGCTGTTTTTGCTGTATCACGGCGTGAATGACAATCCTGATTCGATGGCGCAAGTCGGCAACTGGTTCGCCAAAGCGTTTCCGGAGGCATTCGTTGTCTCAGTGGGTTCGCCCTATCCGGCTAGTGAGCCGCAGGGTCGCCAATGGTTTGCGGATATTCCCGCGCATGACCGCTCGGAACAGCAGGGCGTGAATGCCGTGATGCCGATGTTTGTGGAGTCGGTGCGTCACTGGCAGCAGGCATCGGGTGTCCGGCCGGAAGCTACCGCGCTGGTTGGCTTTTCGCAGGGTGGCACCATGGTACTGGAAGGCGTCAAAGCCCATGCCGATCTGGCAGGACGCGCGATTGTGTTTAGCGGTCGTTACAGCACGCTGCCGGAGCGCGTCAGCTCTCGTAATACCATTCATCTGATCCACGGTGATTATGATGATCAGATCCCGCTGGAGCATGCCGAAGCCGCAATGCAACGGTTAACCGCACTGGGTGGGGATGTGACGCTGGATGTGGTGGACGATTTGCCGCATGCCATTGATGATCGCAGCATGCAACTGGCGTTGAATCATCTGCGTTATACCATTCCGCGTCGCTACTTCGACGAGGCGCTCAGCGGGGCTAAACCGGGCGATGATGATGTCATCATGATGATGTGATGGTTGAACAGCGAGGGTTGCTCTTAACGTAACGGCGAGATTAATCGCGCAATTCTATAGCGACTTCGCTATCAGATGCGCGGCGCATCACGCCGCTACGTTACAGGGAGGAGATCAACCGCAATTATTTTTTCTTCGGCCAGTCGTCGTCATCATCCCATTTATCGTTAAAGTCGCGATGCGGTGGTAAATCCGGTTTATTACCCATAAACTTTTTATGATCGATACGTTTTAAGTCTTTATAAACGTTCATTAAAATACCAACCATCAGCAGGATCACTAAGATCCACCAGTACTCTTTAAAGAATTCCATCCCATTGCTCCTTTAGCGTGCTTACTTAAGCGATCAGCTGTTCCATGATGCGCTGGTACATACGACTCAGCATCTGCAAATCTGACGCTTTCACGCACTCATTGATTTTATGAATGGTGGCATTCACCGGGCCCAGTTCCACAACCTGCGCACCCATCCGCGCGATAAAGCGTCCGTCAGAGGTGCCGCCTGTGGTCAGTAACTGTGGCTTAATCTCATTATAGTGCGCGACAGCATTTACCACGGCATCAACCAGTTTGCCGCGTGAGGTCAGGAACGGCTGGCCGGAAACATTCCACTCCAGCGTGTAACGCAGCTGATGGCGATCCAGCAGGGCGGCCACGCGCTCTTTGATCATCTGATCGGTGAGTTCGGTGCTAAAGCGGAAGTTGAACTGCACGAAAAATTCACCGGGGATCACGTTATTACTGCCGGTGCCGGCCTGCACGTTGGCAATCTGCATGCTGGTGGGCGGGAAGAATTCGTTGCCCTGATCCCATTCGGTGGCCACCAGCTCATTCAGTGCTGGCATCGCGCGATGCACCGGGTTATCGGCCAGATGCGGATAGGCCACGTGGCCCTGCACACCGTGGAGGGTGAGATTGGCGGTCATCGAACCGCGACGACCGTTTTTCACCACGTCGCCAACGATTTCGGTACTGGAAGGCTCGCCCACCAGGCAGTAATCCATGCGCTCGTTGCGCGCCATCAAACGCTCAACCACTTTCACCGTGCCGTTAACCGCGCTGGCTTCTTCATCGGACGTGATCAGAAACGCCAGACGCCCTTTGTGCTGAGGATTAGCCGCGACAAAACGTTCTGCAGCCACCACCATCGCCGCCAGCGATCCTTTCATGTCCGCGGCACCACGACCAAACAGCATGCCATCACGAATCGAAGGCTCAAACGGCGGGCTGATCCAGCGATTGGCATCACCCGGCGGCACCACATCGGTGTGACCGGCAAACGCCAGGGTTTCGCCCTGACCACGTGTGGCCCAGAAGTTCAGGGTATCGCCGATGTGCATCTGTTCGACCGTAAAGCCAATCGCTTCCAGACGTGCCACTAACAGCGCCTGACAACCGGCATCATCCGGACTCAGTGACGGACGACGAATTAGCTGCTGAGCCAGCTCAATGACCGGACAGAACATGTTATGACTTCTCCTGGATAAACGCGTGATAAAGGGAATCTTTAAAACCGACAAGCAAGTCGCCATTTGGCGCAGACAATACCGGACGTTTGATAATGGCAGGCTGGGCGAGCATCACGGCTTTCGCGCTGGCCGCATCGGTGACGGCTGCACGCTCCGCTTCTGGCAGATTACGCCAGGTGGTACCGCGCGTATTGAGCAGCACTTCATAGCCAAGCTGATCGATAAACGATTGCAGTAGCGCGTCATCGATGCCATCCACGCGATAATCGTGAAAACGATAGTCGGTGCCGGATTCTGCTAAATAGTTGCGTGCTTTTTTTATGGTGTCGCAATTTTTAATTCCGTACATCACCCACTGCGCTGTCATCGCCTGTTCCCATCCTGTGAAAAATAAAGCGCGAGTTTACCATAGCGCTCTGCTGGCTGTGACCTCTGCGGCGTTAGGCGCTGCGTTTTATTTGTTTTTTAATGATTATTTCAGCGTTATCAATTCTATTAATTAGGTCCAGTAAACGTATTCATTAACGTCCTGAATAGTTCCTGGTGGCATCATCAGTCCCCTAAGAATTATCCTAATCGGAAAAATGTGCTACCCGATAACACAGGTGATTTTTCCCTGTGGTGTTAAAGGTTTGCTGAAATGTGCGTCAGTACGCATTTTCGACGAACTGAGGGTTTTTTGCGCTTTTGCCGATAGTGTTGAGTGGTGGAAACGTATTCACCTATAGAAAAAATCGGCGTAGAATCACCACTACAATAAGAGAGGGTATGATGGTCGACACCGAATTGGGGAACTGGAAAGAATTTATTGAAGCGATGTTACGTAGTAAGTAATCGCGAAGAGAAAAGCAGGGCACTCCCAACTTGCTGTAATTCAATCCAAATAACAACGGGGCTACGAATATCGCGGCCCCGTTTTATTTTAGGCTTTAATCGTGTGACTTCTCTTTTAACGGGAAGCGACGACGCACCAGCACAAAGAACAGCGGCACGAAGAAAATCGCTAATATCGTCGCGGAGATCATGCCGCCCATGACGCCCGTTCCGACCGCATGCTGGCTGCCGGAACCCGCCCCGCTGCTGATCGCCATCGGCAGCACGCCGAAGATAAAGGCCAGCGACGTCATTAGAATCGGGCGCAGACGCTGACGTGAAGCCTCCAGCGTCGCCTCCATCAGCTCGCGTCCTTTGCTGTTGATCTCATTGGCGAATTCCACGATCAGGATGGCGTTCTTCGCCGACAAGCCAATCACGGTGAGCAAACCAACCTGGAAGTACACGTCGTTCTCGAGTCCGCGCATCCAGGTTGCCACCAGCGCACCCACCACGCCAAGTGGCACCACCAGCATCACGGAGAACGGAATCGACCAACTCTCATACAGCGCGGCCAGACACAGGAACACCACCAGCAGCGAAATCGCATACAGCGCAGGTGCCTGTGAACCGGAGAGACGTTCCTGATAAGAGGCTCCGGTCCACTGGAAGCCAACGCCTAACGGCAGTTGCCCCACCAGTTTCTCCATGACATCCATCGCGGTGCCGCTACTGACGCCATTGGCGGCCTCGCCGACGATCTCCAGTGAAGAGTAGCCGTTGTAACGTTCCAGACGCGGCGAACCGGTTTCCCAACGGCTGGTGGCGAAGGCGGAGAAGGGCACCATAGTGCCGCTACTATTGCGAACGTACCATTTGTTGATATCGCCTGGCAGCATGCGGAATTCCGCTGCGGCCTGCACATACACCTTCTTCACGCGGCCACGATCGAGGAAGTCATTCACATAGGTTGAGCCCCATGCGGTGGTCAGCGTGTCATTGATGGTGTCGAGCGAAACGCCCAGCGCCTGCGCTTTGCGCTGATCGACATCAATTTGCAGCTGCGGGCTGTCATCCAGACCGTTGTGACGCACGCGAGACAGGGCCGGATTGCTGTCAGCCAACTCCAGCAGCTTGTCACGCATTGCCATCAACTGGGTATGACCAATGCCGCCGTGATCCTGCAATTCCATATCAAAACCGGAGGAGCTGCCCATGCCGGTAATCGCCGGTGGGCTGCTGGCGATCACGCGGCCCTCTTTGATTTTATGGAAGGCTTTGGTGGCGCGATCGATGATGGCGAATGAGGTACGATCGCTGCCTGGACGCTCTTCCCAGTTTTTCAGGCGTACAAACAGGCGCGCCACGTTTTGGCCGTTACCACCCGGACCGGCACCGATGGTTGAGAACACCGACAGCACGTTGTCTTTCTCGGCGGTCATGTAATAGTTTTCAACTTTCGCCACCACGTTGGAGGTCTGCTGCAAGGTCGCGCCCGGCGGCAGCTGCACCTGCGTCAGGAATACGCCCCGGTCTTCCAGCGGCAGGAACGAGGTCGGCAGCTTGATAAACAGAAACGCCATTACGCCGATGATGCCGAGATAGAGCACCAGCCAGCGCCCGCCCTTCATCAAGATACGCGCGACTCCGCGTTCGTAGCGTTCCGCGCTGGCATTAAAGTTGCGGTTAAACCAGCCAAAGAAGCCGCGACGTCCATGATGATGGCCTTGTTCAAGAGGTTTGAGCAGCGTTGAGCACAGGGCTGGCGTCAAAATCATCGCCACCAACACCGACAACACCATCGCCGACACGATGGTGATCGAGAACTGGCGATAGATAGCGCCCACGGTGCCGCCGAAGAAGGCCATCGGTACGAATACCGCCGACAGCACCAGCGCAATACCCACCAGCGCCCCCTGGATCTGTCCCATCGATTTTCGCGTGGCGGCGCGCGGTGAAAGTCCTTCCTCACTCATGATGCGTTCAACGTTCTCCACCACCACGATGGCGTCATCCACCAGCAGGCCGATGGCGAGCACCATGGCGAACATGGTGAGCGTGTTGATACTGAATCCGCAGGCATACAGCACCGCGAAGGTGCCGAGCAGCACCACCGGTACGGCAATGGTCGGAATCAGCGTGGCGCGGAAGTTCTGCAGGAACAGATACATCACCAGGAACACCAGCAAAATCGCTTCCAGCAGCGTTTTCACCACGTCGGTGATCGAGGCTTTCACAAACGGCGTAGTTTCGTAGGCGATTTTGGCTTCCAGCCCGTGCGGGAAGTAGTGTGACAACTCTTCCACACGTGCGCGCACCAGCTTATCGGTGTTCATTTCGTTGGCGCCGGACGCCAGCTTAATACCGAGACCGGACGCCGCCTGACCGTTGTAGCGGCTGAGGAAGTCGTATTTTTCCGCCCCCATCGCCACGTCAGCCACATCGCCCAGCGTCACCACCGAGCCGTCACTGTTGGTTTTCAGCGTGATGGCTTTGAACTGCTCTGGGGTTTGCAACATCGACTGCGCATTGACGGTGGCATTGAGCGCTTGTTTATCCACCGATGGCAAGCCGCCAACCTGGCCGACCGCCACCTGGGTGTTCTGCGATTCAATCGCCGTCACCACGTCATCGGTGGTCAGCGCATAGGCAATCAGCTTGTTAGGATCGAGCCAGATACGCATCGCGTATTGCGAACCATAGGCGTCAACCTGACCCACACCATCGATGCGGCTCAGCGGATCCTGAATGTTACTGGCGACATAATCTGAAATATCCTGTTTGTCCATACTTCCGTCGGTAGAGACAAACGCAATCATCAGGATATTGCTGTCACCGGTTTTATTCACCGTGACGCCCTGAGATTGAACGGCGGCGGGTAATTTACGCAGTGCGGATTGTAGCTGGTTTTGTACCTGCTGGCGGGCTTCATCAGGATTGGTGCCAGCGGTAAAGGTGAGGGTGATTTGCGCCTGCCCCGTGTTACTGCTGTTTGAGGACATATACATCAGGTTATCGATACCGGTCATGTTCTGTTCGATAACCTGGGTAACGGTGTTCTCCAGCGTTTCCGCAGAGGCACCGGGATAATTGGCAGTAATACGCACGTTAGGCGGTGCGAGGTCGGGATACTGCTCAATGGGCAGGGAGATGATCGCTAGTGTGCCGCAAAGACAAAGCAAAATAGCCAAAACCCAGGCAAAAATGGGGCGGTCGATAAAAAAATTCGACATGGAACCGACACTCCTCAGCTGCGTATTTTTTACTTTTATTATGTTAAACGTGAAGCGCAGTCGGCTTCACGTCGGCGGAGTGCAAGGTGCTATCCCGAAAACTCCTGCTGCTGCCTACTGTACGCGGCGCAAATTAGAGAATCGTGGATAAATTATGGAGAAAGTGTAAATGTCGTGCTGGTTTTCTGTGCGCTGCTACACATTGCGGCTCTCGAGCCAGAGCACTGTGGCGGCGACGCGTGAATGAACGTCCAGTTTACGCAGCAGATTGCGGATGTGCACTTTTACCGTTTCTTCGGAAATATGCAAGGTGGCGGCAATCTCTTTATTGGATAACCCGCGCGCCACTTCCTGCAATACATCCAGTTCACGCTCGGTGAGTTGTTTGAAAGGATTGGCGCTCGGCTGGCGCGTTGCCAGATATTCTGCCACCACTTCACTAAACACATTCTCACCCATTGCACCGCGCATGACCTGCGCCAGCAATAATTCCGGCTCACTGTCTTTCAGCAAATAGCCATCAGCGCCGGCATCGACCATGGCGTAAATATCATTGCGTGCGTCGGAAACGGTCAGCACCAATATGCGCGAAGCGATCCCTTCATGTCGCAGGGCTTTCAGGGTATCTAAACCCGACATGCCTTTCATGTTTAGATCGAGCAATATCACATCGGGCGAGAGGCGACGTGCTTCAGCCAGCGCTTCTGTACCGTTGTTGGCTTCGGCCACCACTTCCAGACGTGGTTCCAGTGCCAGCAGTTGGCGGATGCCACGACGCATCAGCGGATGATCGTCAACGATCATAATAGTCAGGGAAGAGGGGGCCATAAATTCTCCAGTCAAAGTCCATTCAACATAAGTGTATCGCGTTAAGCCAGCCGGTGTGCCGGTCGCGGTGGGAAACGCAGCGTAACGCGCGTGCCACGCGTCTGCGGAGTAATCAGTAAGCTGCCAGAAAGCCGGGCAGCGCGCTCCGCCATTATCGTCAGACCGTAATGGCCTGGAGGTTCTTCCAGGCTACGGATGCCGCAACCGTCATCTTCAATCGTCAGCAGATGGAATGCGTCTTCATCGCGCTGATAAAAAATATGGATTTGCTGCGCCTGTGCGTGACGAATGGCGTTCAGCAGGGCTTCACGTGCAATCTGCAGCACATGCACCTGCTGTTGCGCATCCAGCGTTTGCAGGCCCGATTGGTAATTGAAGGCGATCGCGGCGTGAGACTGTTCCTGCAATGGGGCGATCATGGCCTGCATCGCCTGCACTAAATCTGCCTGTTCGATAGTCAGACGAAAGGTCGTCAGTAACTCGCGCAGTTGCTGATAGGCCTCGGCCAGGGCGCGATCAAACTCGGCAATAATCGATTGTGCCTGGGGCTGGGTGTGATCGACATTGCGGCGCAACAACGTGAGCTGGATGCGCAGGAAGGAGAGCGACTGCGCCAGCGAATCATGCAGTTCACGCGCGATGGTGGATCGCTCTTCTATTAATAGCATCTGCTGGTACTGTTTTTGCGTCTGCCAAATCCATAGCGAGCGCGCCAGCATGTGGGCCAGGCTTTGCATCAGCTCATCGGCAGGAGGCGCTCGCCGCGTTTGCCAGCACAGTTCGCCGAGTCGTTGGTCCTCTTGCTGCAACGGCAAACTTTGCCATTCGAGATCGTCTTCCGCCACGCCCGCCTGAAAATTAATGCCGTCGCTGGTGATGCTCAATACGGTCAACGCTTCACGACGTTGCACCAGCCGCAGCAATCCCTGGAACAATTCCGGATTAAGTGGGCTACTGGTGAGGACCTGCGAGCATTCATAGAGTAATTTCAGCGTGCGATTGGCTTGGGTGAGATCTTCCGTTTTATTGCGTACCGCCAGCTCAAGCAGGCGATAGTGCGAGTGCAGCCGTTCGGCCATGGTGGTAAAGGCTTGAGCTAACACGCCGAGTTCTGTGGGTTGGGAAATCGATAACGGCGGAAAGCTGAAATTCGCCTGCTCAACGTATTGGCTGGCCGTGACCAGTGAATCCAGCGGGCGCACCACGTTGCGACGAATAAAGCGGATGGTCCACAGCGCCAGTGCCACAATCGCCAAAAAGCCGAACAGGCTGCTGGCCGCCACCAGATGCATTTTCAGTTCGGCGTAATGTTGCAGTGCCAGCACAAAACGGTCGATTTCACTGACGTACCCGGCAACGCGTTGCTGATAGATCTGCGCGCGCTCGGGCTGTAGCGTTTGTTGCAATTGCGGCCAGCTATCGCGCAGATAGCGATAGCGGCTGGCGACTTCCTTCGGCACCCACGGGCGCTCCAGATGCTGCAGAGCCGGTGAGCTGAGGGTTTGCTGATAGATTTGGATGTGCTGCGCCAGCTGCTGCGGATCGCGCGTGCTATCCCAGGCGAGGCGGTATATTTGCATGCGCAGCGAACCGGCGACATTCACCGCTTCGGCATCACGTAAACTGCTAGAGAGCGTTAACAGCGCCAGGCCGGTGGTGAGCAGCGACAACAACACAATCGCGCTCAGGGCACGGGCCATGGTGCGGGTAACAGGACGTTTCACTATCACAATAAAACCCTTATAAGAGCGTGGGATTATAAGGCAGCGTCAGGCAGACAGCGAGCCGGAATCGTCACATCAGGTTACTTTTAGCAGAGAAATCCACTTCTCTTTACCTTTCCCTGGATTGCATGTCGTTAGCTGGCGAATTATTGAACGGCTTTACGGCCAGCTGTGCCTGCTTTTCATTACTTCGCTGATAATTTGTAGCGTAATCACTTTTATGAACGGACGACAACAGGAGCAAATGATGAAGACACCCATTGCCATTCTGACTACTGCACTGCTTGCCACCGCAAGTTTCACGGCCTTCGCCGCGCAACCCTTAAGTGCTGAGCAGGCGGAAAACCTGCAAAGCAGCGGTACCGTTTCCATCAGCGGCGTTCGCGGTTCCATCGATGATGCAACCCGCCAGCTGTCGCAGAAAGCGGAAGATATGGGCGCCAGCCATTACCGCGTAATTGGCGTGCAAAACCCAGGCGATTCCAGCCTGTGGAGCGGCACCGCAGAGATTTACCGTTAATCCCCTCCCGTAGTTTTCCCTGTAGCCACCCCTTTACCGGCCATTCACTGGCCGGTTTTTTTGTGCACCGCGACCGATTCTTACAAATCAACTCGTGCAACCAAACGGTATTTTTTGCTTCGTTCATGCAGAACGGGTAGGATTCATCGCCGTAAATTCCCGGCTCACCGCGCGACATCGTTCCGCCGTATCGGTAGCGGGTTTTACCCCATTTCGCACCGCCGCACGCAAACGATTGGTCAGGCGATGATTGATGGTCAGGACAAACAGGAAAGCTATGAATTCAACTAAAAAAACCGCAGCCGAACAACGCGCTGCGAAAAGACGCTGGCTCAATTCCCACGACAGCGGTTACCACAAAGCAATGGGTAACCGTCAGGTACAAATGATCGCCATTGGCGGTGCCATCGGTACCGGCCTGTTCCTTGGTGCAGGCGCGCGCTTGCAGATGGCTGGTCCTGCTCTGGCACTGGTTTATCTGGTGTGCGGTATCTTCTCCTTCTTTATCCTTCGTGCGTTGGGCGAACTGGTATTACACCGCCCATCAAGCGGCAGCTTTGTTTCTTATGCACGCGAATTCCTCGGGGAAAAAGCGTCATACGTGGCAGGCTGGATGTACTTCGTTAACTGGGCGATGACCGGTATCGTGGATATCACCGCAGTTGCGTTGTATATGCACTACTGGGGCGCGTTTGGTGATGTGCCGCAGTGGGTGTTTGCTCTCGGCGCTCTGGCGATTGTCGGTACCATGAACATGATCGGCGTGAAGTGGTTCGCCGAAATGGAGTTCTGGTTCGCATTGGTGAAAGTGCTGGCGATCGTGGTGTTCCTGATCGTCGGTGTGGTGTTCCTCGGCAGCGGTAAACCGCTAGACGGCAATACCACCGGCTTCCATCTGATCACGGACAACGGCGGTTTCTTCCCGCACGGCTTGCTGCCGGCGCTGGTGTTGGTGCAAGGTGTGGTGTTTGCCTTCGCCTCGATTGAGTTGGTGGGCACCGCGGCCGGGGAGTGTAAAGACCCGAAAACCATGCTGCCTAAAGCCATCAACAGCGTGATCTGGCGTATTGGTCTCTTCTACGTCGGTTCGGTGGTGCTGCTGGTACTGCTGCTGCCATGGAACGCCTATCAGGCAGGGCAGAGTCCGTTTGTCACCTTCTTCTCCAAACTGGGCGTGCCTTACATTGGTAGCGTGATGAACATCGTGGTGCTGAGCGCAGCGTTGTCGAGCCTCAACTCGGGCTTGTACTCCACCGGTCGTATTCTGCGCTCCATGTCGATGGGCGGTTCTGCGCCTCAGTTCATGTCGAAGATGAGCAAACAGCAGGTGCCGTTCGCCGGTATCCTCGTTACCATCGCGGTGTACGTGGTCGGTGTGGTGCTCAACTACTATGTGCCATCGCAGGTGTTTGAGATCGTACTGAACGTAGCTTCACTGGGCATCATCTCTTCCTGGGGCTTTATCGTGGTGTGCCAGATGCGTCTGCGCAAAGCGATTAAAGAAGGTAAAGCGGAAGACGTCAGTTTCAAGCTGCCGTGGGCACCGTTCACTTCATGGTTGACGCTGCTGTTCCTGGTGAGCGTGCTGGTGTTGATGGCGTTTGATTATCCAAACGGTACCTACACTATTGCATCCATCCCGCTGATTGCCGTGGTACTGGTGCTGGGCTGGTTCGGTGTGCGCAAACGCGTGCATGCGGAAGCCATGAAAGAGCACGACCATCATCATGACGAACAGGATGATGGGGCAGCTAAGCTGGCGGAAGATAGCTCGCGTTAATCGCAGCCATTCTCATCAACGGGGGCCTTTTGGCCCCCGTTTTCATTTCAATTGTCCTTCCCTTGATCCCACATCGGGATATACACCTTTCGGGTGATATAGCCCTGCAAAAGCTCAGGGTATTTTACGTCTCATCTCAAGCTGGCTAAACGAGGTGAGCGCATGACGCACTCCATTCTCCCTGAAAGCACTTGGCACGTATGCGGTCTGGTCATCCAGGCGCGATCTCACGCCATCCCGGCGGTAAAGCAGGCATTGCTGTTGCTTTCTGATTGCGAAATCGCCGCCGAAGACAGCGCACGCGGCACGCTGGCCGTGACCCTGGGTGCTGCTGACAGTCGCGCCTTGCTGAATAACATCGAAGCCACCCGCAATATCCCGCATGTATTGGCCGTTTCTCTGGTGTATCACCAGCAAGACGAAACGGAATATCGTCACAAGGAAGCATCATGAAAGTCAGTCGTCGAGAATTTATGAAGGCCAATGCGGCCGCAGCGGCGGCAGTGGCCGCAGGACTTACGATTCCCAGCGTCACTAAAGCCGTGACCGCACTGGGCGCTCCGATCCGCTGGGAAAAGGCGCCGTGTCGTTTTTGTGGCACCGGTTGTGGCGTGCTGGTGGGCACGCAAGAGGGACGCGTGGTGGCCTCACAGGGCGATCCGCAGGCGGAAGTAAACCGTGGGTTGAACTGCATCAAAGGTTATTTCCTGCCCAAGATCATGTACGGAAAAGACCGCCTGACGCAGCCGTTGCTGCGCATGACCGATGGCCACTACGACAAAGAAGGCGAGTTTACCCCGGTGAGTTGGGATCAGGCCTTCGACATCATGGAACAGAAGTTCAAAGCGGCGCTAAAAGCCAACGGGCCTGAATCCATCGGCATGTTCGGTTCCGGTCAATGGACGGTATGGGAAGGGTATGCCGCCTCTAAATTGATGAAAGCCGGTTTCCGCACCAATAATCTCGATCCTAATGCGCGTCACTGCATGGCCTCGGCGGTGGTGGGCTTTATGCGTACCTTCGGCATGGATGAACCGATGGGCTGCTACGATGACATCGAAGTGGCCGATGCCTTTGTGCTGTGGGGCTCGAACATGGCCGAGATGCATCCGATTCTCTGGTCACGCCTGACCGCCCGTCGCCTGAGCGATGACAACGTTAAAGTCGCGGTGCTCTCTACCTACCGTCATCGCAGTTTTGAACTGGCTGATAACGGCATGGTGTTTACGCCGCAAAGCGATTTGGCGATTCTTAACTTCATCGCCAACTACATCATTCAGAACAACAAAGTCGATAAAGCCTTCCTGCAGAATCACGTCACGTTGCGTAAAGGCGTCACGGATATTGGTTATGGATTGCGCCTAAGCGATCCGCGTCAGGCCTCAGCGAAAAACCCGGATAGCGGCGAATCCACGCCGATCAGCTTCGACGAGTACGCCAAATTCGTTGCCGAATACACGGTAGAGAAAGCCAGTGAGATGAGCAGTGTAGAGCAGGATCAGCTGATTGCGCTGGCCGAACTCTATGCCGACCCAAACATCAACGTGGTCTCCTACTGGACCATGGGCTTTAATCAACATACGCGCGGCGTGTGGGCCAATAACCTGTGCTACAACATCCATCTGCTGACCGGAAAAATCTCGCGCCCCGGCACCGGTCCCTTCTCGCTCACCGGGCAACCCTCCGCGTGCGGAACCGCACGTGAAGTCGGCACCTTCTCGCATCGCCTGCCCGCAGACATGGTGGTGAATAACGATAAGCACCGTGCGACGGCTGAGAAACTGTGGAAGCTGCCGCAGGGCACCATTCCCGCCAAAATCGGCCTGCATGCGGTCGCTCAGGATCGCGCGCTGAAAGACGGCAAACTGAATGCGTACTGGGTGATGTGTAACAACAACATGCAGGCGGGCCCGAACCTGACGCAGGAGCGCATGCCAGGCTGGCGTGATGCACGCAACTTTATCGTGGTGTCCGATCCTTATCCCACCGTCAGTGCTTTGTGTGCGGACTTAATCCTGCCGACGGCGATGTGGGTGGAGAAAGAGGGTGCTTACGGCAACGCCGAGCGTCGTACCCAGTTCTGGCATCAACAGGTGAAAGCACCGGGTGAGGCCAAATCGGATCTGTGGCAGATGGTGAATTTCGCTAAGCGTTTCCGCGTGGCAGAGGTCTGGCCGGAAGCGTTGATTGCCCAACAGCCAGAGCTGCGGGATAAAACCTTGTATGACGTGCTGTACGCCAACGGCCAGGTTAATCAATTCCCGTTGAGCGAAGTGGCCGACGATCGACTGAACGACGAGGCGCGCGATTTTGGCTTCTACATCCAAAAAGGCCTGTTTGAAGAGTATGCCAGCTTTGGTCGCGGACACGGTCACGATCTTGCGCCATTCGATGCCTATCATGAAGCGCGCGGATTGCGCTGGCCGGTGGTGAATGGCAAAGAGACGCGCTGGCGCTACCGCGAAGGCTTTGACAGCTACGTCAAAGCGGGCGAGGGCGTGCGTTTCTATGGCAAGCCAGATGGCAAAGCCACCATTTTTGCCCTGCCGTATGAGCCACCCGCTGAAGCACCGGACGCCGAGTACGATCTGTGGTTCTGTACCGGCCGCGTGCTGGAACACTGGCACACCGGCACCATGACGCGTCGTGTGCCGGAGCTGCATCGTGCCGTGCCGCAGGCGCTGCTGTATATCCATCCGCTTGACGCCAAAGATCGCGGTTTCCGCCGTGGCGAGAAGGTCCGCGTGGTATCACGTCGGGGTGAAACCGTGGCGACTGTCGAAACGCGCGGACGTAATCAACCGCCAAAAGGGCTGGTGTTTATGCCGTTCTTTGATGCTGGCGTGCTGGCCAACAACGTCACGCTGGATGCCACCGATCCGCTATCGAAGCAGACCGATTACAAAAAATGCGCCGTTAAGCTGGTCAAAATTTAAGGCAGGATGCAATGAAACCCTTATTTACTCTTATCACCGTTGCCGCCCTGACGCTGGGCGGCGTGGTTTACGCGGGTCATGGCGTGGATCTCACACAATCTCCGGAAGTCACGGCCACGCAGCAGGGCACGATCCATCAGCCTAAAGAGCAGAGCCGCAAACCGCTGAACTACGTGAATCAGCCGCCGGTGATCCCGCACAGCGTCGATGGCTATCAGGTGACGAAAAACGTTAATCGTTGCCTGCAGTGCCACGGTACGCAAAGTTACCTGACCACCGGTGCGCCGCGCGTCAGCCCAACACACTTTACCGATCGCGATGGTCTGGTGAGCAGCACGGTTTCGCCGCGCCGCTACTTCTGTTTGCAGTGCCACGTCCCGCAGACCGATGCCAAACCGGTGGTGGAGAACACCTTTAAACCGGCCAACGGCTTTGGGCAGTGAGGATATCAATGAAACAGAGATTATTACGCATCTGGCGCTGGTGGCGACGCCCCAGCCGCTTAGCACTCGGCACGCTGCTGATTTTGGGTTTTGCCGGTGGGATTATTTTCTGGGGCGGTTTTAATACCGCAATGGAGATGACCAACCGCGAGCAGTTCTGCATTGGCTGCCATGAGATGCGCAACAACGTGTATCAGGAGTATATGCAGACGGTGCACTACAACAACCGCAGCGGCGTGCGTGCAACCTGCCCGGATTGCCATGTGCCGCACGAATGGGGTCCGAAAATGCTGCGCAAATTGCAAGCCAGCAAAGAGGTGTACGCCAAGATCTTCGGCCTGATCGATACGCCGCAAAAGTTTGAAGAGACGCGTATCGAGCTGGCGCAGAATGAGTGGCGCAGGATGAAAAATAATAACTCGCAGGAGTGCCGAAACTGCCACAACTTCGAGTACATGGATTTCACCGCGCAGAAGACGGTGGCAGCAAAAATGCACAGCAAAGCGGTGGAGGAAGGGCAAACCTGTATTGACTGCCACAAAGGAATTGCGCATCACCTGCCGGATATGAGCGAGCAGAAGAACGGTTTTTGATTTTCGCATTGTCATCAATTCGCGCGATAAATCGCGCCGCTACTTCTCTCTGCACCCTGTCGTAGCGGCGCAACGTATTGCGCGACCGTTCTCGCCCTTCAATGCGCACTGACCGCGCGAATTCAGATAGTTTTCCCCGCCGCTAACGCCTATTATCTTAGGCTCCCTCATTAAGCGGTGGAGCGGCCATGTCGTTAAAGATCAACATCATTAAAGATAAGTTACTGTCAGATAATTACTTTATCCTGCGTAACTTCACCTACGAACTGACCCGTAGCAACGGCGAAGTCATCCGCCACAAACGCGAAGTCTATGATCGCGGCAACGGCGCCACCATCCTGCTTTATAACCGCGATAAAAATACCGTGCTGCTGATTCGTCAGTTCCGCATTGCGACTTACGTTAACGGTAATGCCAGCGGTGAATTGATTGAGACCTGCGCGGGGCTGCTGGATAACGACACGCCGGAAGATTGCATCCGCAAAGAAGCCATCGAAGAGACCGGTTATGAGGTCGGCAAGGTCGAGAAGCTGTTTGAAGCCTATATGTCACCGGGTGGCGTAACAGAAATCGTCCATTTCTTCGCGGCAGAGTATAGCGATGCAATGCGCGCCAATGCCGGTGGTGGCGTAGAAGATGAAGAGATTACCGTGCTGGAGTTGCCTTTCCCGCAAGCGCTGGCGATGGTGAAAGATGGCCGCATCCTCGATGGTAAGGCGATTATGCTGCTGCAATATGCGCAGATTGCAGGTTGGTTAAAAGCCTGACCGGTGCATCATTAAGGGCGACTTTCATGGCCGCCCACAGTCATTCAAGCCATCACTTCCAACGGCTCGGGCACGCACTCCGGATGTGCCTGCATACGCGCCAGCGCTTCGGCGTACGACGGCATTGAATTAGCCGCACCAGAACGCTCGACACACAACGAAGCAAACGCCGAAGCGAACAGAGCCGCTTGTGGCAGTTCATCTCCAGACGCTAAACGCGCTGCCAGCGCACCGTTAAACGCATCGCCCGCGCCGGTGGTATCCAGCGGTTGTGCCGGGAACAGCGGAATGCGCAGCGGCTGCTGTTCCGCATTGGACAACAGGGCGCCCGCCATCCCCAGGGTAATAATCACCTGACGCGCGCCTTTGCGGTGCATCACTTCTGCGGCTTTCTGCGCACTGGCAAAATCCGTCACCTTTACGCCGGTAATCTGCATCGCTTCGGTGCTATTGGGCGTCAGTAAATCCACCTTCGCCAGCAGTGCATCACTCACTTTTTGCCACGGCGCCGGGTTTAAAATCACAAAGGTGCCACCCGCACGCGCATTATCAATCATGCGCTGAATGGCATTCAGGTTGTTCTCTAGCTGCACCAACAAGATATCCGCTGCGGCTACCGTAGGCTGACAGCGCGACACTTCCGCCGCCGTCACCGTGGTGTTCGCGCCTGGGAACACCGAAATCATGTTCTCAGCATCATCCCCGGCCACATAAATCAGTGCGTTGCCGGTAGGCTTCTCTTTACAGGTAAACAGCGTAATCGCATCAAAGCCGGTTTTTTCGAGGTGACGACGGGCGAAAGTGCCAAAATCATCATTACCGACCTTGCCGATATAGTGCACGCGCGCCCCGGCACGCAGCGCCGCCGTGGCCTGGTTTGCGCCTTTGCCGCCCGGTCCCATCATGCTGTTATGGGCAGTCAGTGATTCACCCGGCATCGGGAAGCGGTTCATCACCGCGACGACGTCGAGGTTGAACGAGCCAAACACACACACTTTTCCTTTCATCATGCACTCCTGAACAGGCGTTCGGCGGCCAAACAGGCACCGCGACAGCCGGTGTGATCGGTGGATTGACTAAACACGATCTTCAAATTGTCACGCGTGGCCGGTGGACGCAGATGCTGCTGAATCTGACTGCGTAACTGCGCCAGCGGGAAGTCCGCCATCGCCAGCACTCCGCCACCCAGAATCAGGTATTCGGGATCGAGGATGTTCATTTCGGTGGCAATCAGCTGCGCCAAACGATAAACAAATGCCTGCAACTCCGGATGGTCGCCATGTTGCGTAAACAGCGCCGACATATCGGTATTCGGCACGTGAGCCTTAGCCCAGTGACTCAACCAATGGCCCGAAGTCACCGTCTCCGCACAACCCCGGTTGCCGCACGGGCAGGGTAGATCGTTACCGGCAATCGGCACATGGCCCAATTCACCCGCGCCGCCGTGCTGGCCGTGGTAAAAGCGACCATTGATCCACAAGCTGTTGCCCATACCGGTACCGGGATACAAACCTACCGCGATATCCGGCAACTGCTCCAGCTGCATTAAATCCCACATCATCAGATGGTTAACATCTTTATCCATCGCCACTGGCACGCCAAGACGTTCGGTGAGGATCGCCGCCACAGGCTGATGATCCAGCGCCTGAATAAACGGCAGCGAAATCACCTGCTGACGATCGCGGCTGAGAATGCCCGGCAATCCCAGCATCACGCCGCTCACCGGTTGCTGCTCCAGTGTTTCATTGATTAACTGCCCGAGTGCCGTCAAAGCGTCGGGCTGCTGCGCCCAGCTGGCCGTCGGCACCTTGCGGAAGCTGGACCAGATGCGTCCCTCTTCCATCAGCTGCAGACGTGTGCCGGTGCCGCCAATGTCGATGCCCAGCCAGCGTGGAATCATGCGGATACCTTCGCCAGGCCCTGAGCTTCATCAATGCTGTCACGCATCATGTCCCAGGCCGTTGCCAGATCGTCATGGATGTTAAACAGGCCCGAGGTACCGACGATCAGCACTTCTGCACCTGCTCCAACCAGCGTGTTGTAAGTGCGCGTGTTGCAGGAACCATCGATCTCAATCAGATATTTGTGGCCATGCTGCTGCTTCAGGGCTTTCAGTTCCTGCACTTTGGCGACCATTTCCGGGATGAATGGCTGTCCGGCATAGCCAGGATCCACGGTCATCACGGTGATTTTGTCCAGCAGATGAATATAGTGATGGATAAACGATACTGGTGTGGCCGGGTTCAGCACCACGCCGACTTTCTTGCCAAAGCTGCGAATCAGGTTGATCACGCGGAACGCATCGCGGTTGATGGTTTCTGCATGTGGGCAGATGTAGTCGGCACCCGCTTTGGCAATCACTTCAATGAAGTCGGTCGGGTGTTCCACCATCAAATGCACATCCAGCGCCACTTTGGTGTGTGGACGAATCTGCTCAATAAAGAACGGCGACAGCGTGATGTTCTTAACGTAGTGACCGTCCATGATATCGATATGGAGGAAGTCTGCGCGGGAGTCCAGCACTTCCAGCTGGTGCTTGATCTCCATCAGATTCATACACATCAACGACGGGGAGACTTGAATACGCATTAGACTTCCTTTTTTTCGGTCAGAGGATTAAGGGCCGCAGCGAGCTTGCTCAGCTTGACGGCACGATGTTCATTAAAACGGGCTTTGAATTGTTTGAAGGCCAACACCACAATCAGCACTGCGCCCCACATCGCCAGGCTTACGTGCTGGCTGATGTTCATCAGATTGAAACCGGTAGAGAGCACTTGCAGGGCAATTAGCGCCAGTACCACACCCGTAACGCGGCCGAAGCCACCGTTCGGGTCGGTGCCGCCGAGAATAATCGCCAGCACGGTCAGCAGCAGATACGCATCGCCGTAGCCCATACGCGCTGAGTTAAAGCGCGCCATCATGATTAATCCGGCTAACACGCACAGCAGGCTGGAGATGACGTACACCAGTACCACCATGCGATGCGTGTTGATGCCGCTGAACCAGGTGGCGTTAATGTTGCTGCCGCCCATGTAGATGCATTTACCGGCGCGGGTTTTGCCCAGGAACAGCGCCAGCAGCGCAGCGGCAATCAGGAACACCCACAGTGGCAGCGGCATACCCAACAGCGTGTTGGAACCGAGTGCCTGCACCACCGATGGCATGCCGCTGACGGCGGCACCTTTGGTCAGCCAGATGCCGATGCCGTTCAGCGTCATCATGGTCGCCAGCGTCACCAGAATCGGGTGAGCACCAATTCGCGTCACCATCACACCGGTGATGACACCGATAAAGGCAGCAATCAGCATTGCGCCGACGATGGCGATAAACAGCCACAGCAGTTGCTGACCGGTGCCGGCATCGGCGGGCAGGGCGCTCATCAGCGTCCAGGCGATAAACAGTGCGGTCAGGTTAGCGGTAGCGATAATCGCCAGGTTCAGGCCACCGCTGAGGATGGCGATAAACATTGCCAGCGTCAGCAAGCCCAGTTCCGGCAGCTGGAACGCCATACTCATAAAGGTCGAGTCGGTCATAAAGCGGCCCGGCAGCATGAAGGTGAAGATTGCCAGCGCCAGCGCAATCAGCAGCATCAGGCCAATATTGGTGCCGTCCGGACGCAGAGCAGAGAGTGATTTCATGTGAATGCTCCTGTCAGACGAAACTGACGTCAGTTTCTTTACGTTTTTTGTAGTGAGTGACGGCAATCGCCACCATGATCACGCCGCCTACCACGATGTTCATGAAGTAGTTGGAGACGCCAATCAGGTTGAGGCCGTTCTTCAGGATGGCGATCAGGAACACGCCCATCAGTGTGCCGCTCACCGTGCCTTTACCGCCCATCAGGCTGGCACCGCCGAGTACCGTGGCCGCCAGTACATCCAGCTCGCCACCGACTAACGCATTCGGCACCACTTCACCCATGCGATACACCTGCACCAGGCCGCCAATCGCCGCCATCGCACCGAGCCAGCCGTAAGCGAAAACGTGAATCAGACCGACGCGAATCCCGATACGGCGTGCGGATTCGGCATCGCCGCCCACCGCATACAGCTGGCGGCCGAGGTTGGTTTTGTTGAGCAGCAGCGCGGTCAGTCCGGCAATCACCAGCATGGTGATCAGCGGCAAACCAATCTGGAAACTGTTGCCTTGCCAGGTGAAGGGCAGCACGCTGCGCAGCGTGATCCACCAGTCCGGCAGGGAATAAAGGCTCTTACCGCCGGTCACCCACATCAGCAGACCAAACAGCAGCGACTGCATACTGATGGTGATGATGATCGACACCACGCGCAGCGAGGTAATCAGCAGGGCGTTAATCACGCCAAAGGTGGTGCCGCAGACAATCGCCAGCAGGATGCTCAGCGCCGCGTTATCAAACTGGAACTGCACAAACAGCGAAGCGATCAGGTATTGCACCACCGACGCCACCGCGGCGAAGGAGATATCGATCCCGCCGGTCACCAGCACCACAAACAGGCCGAGGGCAAAAATACCGGTCACCGCGTAACTTTCGGCCAGATCCAGCAGGTTCTGTACGGAGAGGAACTGGTCGCTGGCCACCGAGAAAAACAGGATGAAAGCCAGCAGCACCCACGCCAGCCAGCCTTGACTGGAGTGCGGGCGTAAACGAGAAAAATCAGGCATTGATCACCTCCGCCAGCTGTTCTTGCTCAACGGTATCGGGTTGGTATTCGGCATGAACGGTGCCATCACGGAAGTGCAGAATGCGGTCGCAGTTGTACCAAACCTCTGGCACTTCATCGGAAATCAGAATGATCGACAGACCTTCCTTCGCCAGCTCGTGGATCAACTGATAGATGCTGGCTTTAGCGCCGACATCCACGCCCACGGTCGGCGAGTCCAGAATCAGAATGCGCGGCTGGGTCAGCACCCATTTCGCCAGCACAATCTTTTGCTGGTTACCCCCGGAGAGGGTAGAGATCGCCAGATTGGGATCGGCCACGCGCACACCGAGCTGTTGAATCCATTGCAGGATCAGCTTGTTCTTGCGGTATTCGTCGATGATGTGAAAACGGTTTTGCAGTTTGTCGAGGATCGGCAGCACCATGTTGTCGGCCACCGATTGCTGCTGCACCAGACCGAGGGTTAAGCGGTCTTCGGAGACATAACCGATACCGGCTTTGATGGCATCTTCATGACCGCGGAAACGCACGGGCTTGCTGTCGAGCCAGATTTTGCCGCTATCGGGTTTGGTCATGCCAAACAGCGACAGTGCCAGTTCGGTACGACCGGAGCCGAGCAGGCCGCACAGGCCGAGTACTTCGCCCTGATACAGCTTGAAATTGACGTCATGGTATTGACCGGCGCGTGTCAGGTTCTCGACTTCGAGAATGGCGCGGTCGGCATTACGCGTTGGCGCTTTCAGTTGATAATCGAGTTTCAGCCCGGTCATCAGTTCAGTCAGATGATGTGGCGTCATCTCTTTAGCGGGCCAGCAGCCCATCTTGCGTCCGTCACGGATCACGGTCACGCGATCCGAAATCTCTAATACTTCATCCAGACGGTGGCTGACGAACACCACGCAGATGTTTTTGTCTTTCAGGTAGCGCACAGTGCGCAGCAGTTGGTTTACTTCGGTGCGGGTCAGAGAAGCCGTCGGTTCGTCCATGATCACCAGGCGCGCATCGGCGACCAGTGCACGGCAAATCGCCACCTGCTGACGTGCAGCAATCGACAGCGCCGAGACTTTCTCATCCAAATCGAGATCGAATTTCAGTTCTTCAATAATACGGGTTGCCGTTTCACGCAGCTTCGCCTTGCGGTGCCAGCCGAGCAGGCCATTAAGGTTGTGCTCAAAGGCGATGTTCTCGGCCACGCTCAAATTCGGGAACAACGACAGATCCTGATAAATCACCTGGATACCGAAATCACGCGCCTGACGGGTGGTCAGACGCGGGAAGGTCGGGCCATCACCCAGGGTAATGCGGCTGCCACTGTCCGGGGCGTGTACCCCGGAAATGACTTTGATTAAGGTGCTCTTGCCACAGCCGTTGGTGCCAGCCAGGCAGTGCACTTCGCCCGCCAGTAAGCTCAGCGAGATATCGCTCAGTGCGCGGTTGCCACCAAAAGTTTTCGACAGGTTGTCGAGCGCAATTAACGTCTGTGGGATCACCTCTTTCATCATTACAGCCCCATTTTCACCAGTTTTGGCAGGTTTTCTTTATCCAAGCTTTCGGTGTTGTTACCGAGGATGGTGTGGGTCGCCTCGTCAACTTTCACTTTGCCCAGACCGTCGATGGTCATACCGTCGGTGATCGGCTCTTTCTTCTGCATCATGTCGGTGATACGCACGAACACTTCGCCAGCGGTTTGCGGGTTCCAGATGTAGCCGCCTTTGATCGCGCCACGCTGCACCAGTGAAGCACCCTGGCCTGGGCTGAAGGCGCCAATGACGCACACCTGATCAATCTTGTTGCGGTTCATCACTGCACGACCGGCACCGATTGGGCCCTGTGAGCCGAACGCCATAATGCCTTTCAGATCCGGGTATTTGGACATCAGTTCGTTAGTGGTACGGATGGAGTCATCCAGTGATTCACCCACGCCGAACTTGTCGGTCACCATCTGCATTTTCGGGTAGTGTTCTTTCTGGTAGTTCAGCGCGGCATCGGTCCACTGTTGGTGCAATGGCACAGTCAGGCTGCCGACGTACATGGCGTATTTGCCCTCTTCATGCATGCATTTCGCCAGCGCTTTCATGTGGTTGATGCCGTGTGTCGGGGCATCCACCAGTTCGAAGTCCCAGTTCGCGCCTTTCTGATCCGGTGATTCGTGGGTGATCACCTGAATGCCGGCTTCACGTGCACGTTTCAGTACCGGTTCCAGCACTTTCGGGTCATTCGGCACTACGCCGATGATGTCGACTTTCTGCGCAATCAAATCTTCAATCGCACGCACCTGCAGGGCAGGGTCGGCGGCGGTTGGGCCTACCATCCATGCATCAATGCCGCGTTTCGCCGCTTCACTCTTGATGCCCGCTTCCATGGCGTTGAACCATGGAATACCGCCAATTTTCACCACGATGCCCATGCGTAATTTGTCAGCAGCGTGCGCGCCGGTAGCGGCAAACAGAGCAAGCAGAGAACAGGCGATAAGATGTTTTTTCATAAAGACTCCGGATTAATTTTTTATAAGCTGCATTGAATTGTTGCGCTGTGAGCAATCAATAATATTGACGCCGTTCCAGGCTAATTCTTGTTCCAGCTCTTTGTCTTTTAATTGGTCAGTGATGAGAAAGTCCACATCGCGATAATGGCAAATACGCGCGAATGAGGGCCGCAGGAATTTACTGGCATCCAGCAGCAGATGTTTTCTTTCTGCTGCCAGTAACATCTGTTGTTTTAAATGTGCGTTGTTTTCGTTACCTTCACGTAAATAACCGTCATTGCCTAAACTGCTACAGGACAAAAAGATCTTATTGATCTGAAATTCCCGTAAAGGCTGTTCAGCGACAACACCGTGGAAATCTTCATAACGGTCAGAATATTCTCCCCCCAGACAGATGGTGCGGATACTGCCGCGCGCCGCAAGGGTTTGCACTATTCTGATAGAGTTGGTTAATACCGTTAATTCAATATCCGGTAGCTGTCGCGCCAAATACCAGCAAGTGGTGCTACTGTCGAGTAATATACAATCGCCGGGGCTGATGAAATCGAGTGCACGTTTGGCTATTGCCATCTTTGCATCTACATGTTCATTCATGCGCTGGCGGAAAGATAATTCATACTCGTTAACACCCCTCGTATTCCCCTGAATGTTAGCGGCTTGTCGTTTTGCTGGTACTGCACCGCCGTGGCTACGTTGCAACAGCCCACGTTTCTCCAGCTGAGTTAAATCACGACGAATAGTTTCTTGCGAAACCTGACACAACGTGACTAATTCAGCGACAATAACCCGACCATTTAAATTTAGTTCGTCAATAATTCGCTGCTGTCTTTCAATCGGCAACATGACTTCCCTCCGATGGCTATAAAGTACTGGATACCGCAGCGGGAAAATGTGGACTGCGCACGAGTCCGCAGTGGTCAAAATGCCCGGCGACGTTAGGGTGATATGAGTCGAATTTTTATGTAAATAGGATCTCATTTTTTCAATAAATAGAGATCTGATTCACATAAACACGCGTGTTAGCGCTAAATCGCGGGATCGGTAGCAAACAATTATTACCGTATGAAAACACCTTATCATGACCGAGTATGACCGTTTGTGTGTATTTGACCGATTTGTGATGTGCGCAAAATTGTTTTTAGCCAAACCCGTCTTTGACGGCATGACGTCGAGCGGACGGAGGTGTTACCCAGATAAACGCTTTCAGACAAACATGACTCCACAGTCCGACGAATCCGATTGAGCGGAAATCAGTCGAAACGGATGATGGAATTCTTGCTTCTTCAGCCTCAGATCGCCCTCAGGCGACGGCTTTTTCATCAGTTAGTACCGCTTTTAGGGCCAGCTCACAGTTTCGGCCTTCTGACCACGTTGTCGTTACGCTATGATTTCTTTTCAGGGAATTTGGGGACCTTTTTTTTGATGTCTTATTGGATGAAGTCGCTGCTTTTATTGCCCTTTGTGTTTGTCGCGTGCGTTCAGGCTGAGCCATTGCAAAAGTCATTTTCTGACTGGCAGCTTACCTGTAACAACGCGGCTTTTTGCGTGGCGCGCAGCTTTCCGGGGGACAACGGATTAGTGATGACCCTTTCACGTGGCGCTGGCGTTAACGATCGCCCGCTGCTGCGTATTGATTACGGCAGCGCGTACAGCGGAGAGCTGCCCGGCGGACCGCTGAAGGAAAATTTGCTGCTGGATCAACGTCGCCTGACGCCAGACCTCAAACACTGGAGCGTGGAGCCACACCATCTCGCCACCAGTAATGCCATCGCCATCGACGAATTTCTGGCGCAAACGCTGGATGCCCATACTCTGCAACTGACCTATCAGGCGAAAGCCACTATCCCACTCAGCGGCATGAAAGCCGCGCTATTGTTGATGGATGACGTTCAGGGGCGGGTAAATGGCGCCAGCGCCTGGGTGAAGCGGGGCGATCGCGCGCCATCGGACGTTCCCCCTGTGCCGCAGGTACCGCAACTGCCCGCTCGCTTACCGCAGCCAGCGCCGTTAACTCAGGAGGAAACCAGCGGGCTGATTGATTACGGCACCTGGCGGGTTAACACCGACAACTGTTCGCTCGATCCGCTGAGACGTGAAGTGAGTGTAGCGCCGCTCACCGACACCAAAGCGCTGCTTTTGATCAGTTGTGAAGCCGGTGCCTATAACGTGATTGATTTGGCCTTTGAGGTGACGCGTAGCCAGCCTTATGTTGCTCGCGGGCTGACGTTGACCTTGCCATTCACGCCACCCGGACGCAGTGACAATCAGATGGAGTTGGTGAACGCTGAATTCGATGCCAGCAGCGGTTTGCTTTACACCTTCAGTAAAGGCCGCGGTCTGGGAGATTGTGGTGTCGCCACGCGTTGGCAGTTCGACGGAAATGACTTTGTGCTGGCAGAGTATGCTGAAGAGAAAACCTGTGACGCATGGCATAGCAGTGATAAATGGCCCACGCTGTGGGTCAGCCAGCCCCCGTCATAATTCGCACTGCAGATGCGTTGGCTGTTTTCATTCACCCCAGTCACTTACTGATGTAAGCTCCTGGGGATTCATTCAATTGCCGACTTTCTGCATCACGAACTATCTAGGGGGACGGTATGGCATTGATCATCATCGGTGAGCCATTTTGATTGCCCACCAACTCCGCCAACAGATTATTCACGCCATCGCTCATCGGTGTGAAGCGTGTCAGCGGTGAACGCGTCACCACCACAAATACTCCGACGTTATTCTGTGGCACCATCGCCATGTAAGTAATAAAGCCGCCGCCGCCGCCGGTTTTTTCGATAATCCCTGGACGTCCCTCTTTTGGCCCCATATACACCCAGCCCATGCCTAAGGCATCGGCACGGCCAGGCACATCCATACCTTCCACTTTGGTCAACTGGTCACGGCGATAGATCAGCGTTTGCAGACGATCAATCTGCGGCGTGCGGTGATTAACCGCCGAGTTGAGGAATTGCTGCATCCAGCGGCCCATATCATCCGGCGTTGAATACACGCCACCGCTGCCAATTGCCGCCAGGGTGTTATTGCAAGGGCTGGCCCCTTTCTCAGGGATCATCAGGCGCTGGCACTGATCGGGGGATGGCGTAAAGGTGGTGTCTTTCATTCCCAGCGGACGTGTCACCAGCTGTTGCAGTAATGCAGGATAAGGCGTACCCGCCGCTTTCGACAGCGCATCACTCAGCAGGTCAAAGCCGAGGTTGGAATAGGAGGCTTGTGTTCCCGGCGTGGCTTTCAATTGCGCACCCTGCAGCCACTGCCAACGATCGGCTTTGGTTGGCCAGACAAACACCGGACGATGCGGTTTTCCGCCCGGCTGTTCGCGCGGCAGGCTACCTGTATGGGTAGCGAGGTTGATCAGGCGAATCGGCTGACCGTTGTAATTCGGGACGCGTGCGCCAGCCGGAGCATACTTGCTCAACGGGTCATCAAGGCGAATCTGTCCGCGTTCCGCCATTTTGACCATCACTTCGCTGGTCATCAATTTGCTCAGCGAGGCGATGCGAATCACGGAGTCGAGCTGAGGGCGCACGTTATTGCCAGGGCTGGTATCGCCAAAGCTGGCAAATACGCGCTGATTGCCATCAATCGCCACCAGCGCCATGCCGGTTGCGCCGCTGCCATAGAAGATATGCTCGGCATAACGATCAACGATCTGCGAGGCCAGCAGCGGATCGGCTACCGTCTGCGCCATGCTTTTTAATGGAAGCACTGAAACCATTAAGGCCAGTAAAAAAGGAGTACGTTTTTTCAACGGGAAAGCGTCCGCAACAGGATTCGGAGGAAAGCTTATAGTAATCAGTTTGTGCGAGGCGTGAAGAGGGAAGGGAGGATTTTTTTCTGTATCAGGCTGTGATCAAAAAACGGCCCTTACGTCAAAAGACGCAGGGCCGGATCGATTAGTGCGGCTTGAGTAATGCTTCGGTATGGCTCACGATATTTTCCACCGTAAAGCCAAATTCCGGGAACAGCTTGCCTGCCGGCGCAGACTCACCGAAGGTGGTCATGCCGACAATCGCGCCATCCAGGCCGACATACTTGAACCAGTAATCGGCGATACCCGCTTCTACCGCCACGCGCGCTTTTACGCCGGATGGCAGCACCGATTCGCGGTAGGCTGCATCCTGCTTGTCGAATACGTCGGTGCAGGGCAGAGACACCACGCGCACCTTGTGGCCGCTGGCACCGAGTTTATCCGCCGCGCCCAGCGCGATTTCAATCTCAGATCCGGTGGCGATGATGATCGCTTCTGGTGTGCCCGCGCAATCCTGCAACACATAGCCGCCTTTGGCGATATCGGCCACCTGTGCTTTGCTGCGCTCTGGCTGCAGCAGATTTTGACGCGACAGAATCAGCGCGGTCGGGCCATGATGGCGCTCAACAGCGGCTTTCCACGCCACGGCGGTTTCCACCTGATCGCACGGACGCCAGACGCTCATATTTGGCGTCACGCGCAGGCTGGCGAGCTGTTCCACCGGCTGATGCGTCGGGCCATCTTCGCCCAGACCAATCGAGTCATGGGTATACACCAGCACCTGGCGCGCCTTCATCAACGCCGCCATACGCACCGCATTACGCGCGTATTCGACAAACATCAGGAAGGTGGCAGTGTAAGGAATAAAGCCGCCGTGTTGGGCAATACCGTTGCCAATCGCCGTCATACCAAATTCGCGCACGCCGTAGTGAATGTAGTTACCGGCGATGTCTTCTTTAATCGATTTCGAACCTGACCAGATGGTGAGGTTACTCGGCGCAAGGTCAGCAGAACCGCCCAGCAATTCGGGCAGCAGTTTGCCGTACACTTCCAGCGTATTTTGCGACGCTTTACGGCTGGCGATTTTTTGCGGATTGGCCTGCAACTCATCAACAAACGCCTGAGTCGCCTCACTCCATTGCGCGGGCATACCGCCATCCAGACGACGGCTGAACTCAGCGGCGAGATCTGGATGCGCCGCTTTATAGGCAGCAAACTTCTCATCCCAGGCTTTCTCTCGCTGACTGCCGGCTTCTTTGGCATCCCACTGTTGATAAATTTCTTTCGGGATTTCAAACGCTGGATGGTGCCAGCCGAGTTTTTGACGGGTCAACGCTACTTCCTGCTCGCCCAGTGCCGAGCCGTGTGACTCTTCTTTACCGGCTTTGTTTGGCGACCCAAAACCAATGACCGTGCGGCAGATAATCAGCGAAGGCTTATCGGTGACACTCTGCGCTTCTTTGATGGCGGCTGCGATAGCTTCCGGATCGTGCCCATCAATGCCTGCTGCACTGCCGACGACATGCCAATTGTAGGCCTCGAAGCGTTTGTGCGTGTCATCGGTGAACCAGCCTTCGGTTTCACCATCAATCGAGATGCCGTTATGATCGTAGAAACCAATCAGTTTGCCGAGGCCGAGGGTGCCGGCCAGCGAGCTGACTTCATGTGAAATACCTTCCATCAAACAGCCATCGCCCATAAACACATAGGTGTAATGATCGACGATGTCGTGGCCGGGACGGTTAAACTGCGCCGCCAGGGTGCGCTCGGCAATGGCCATGCCCACCGCATTGGCCAAACCCTGTCCCAACGGACCGGTGGTAGTTTCCACGCCTGGCGTATAGCCAATTTCCGGATGGCCAGGGGTTTTGGAATGCAGCTGGCGGAAGTTTTTCAGCTCTTCCATCGGCAGATCGTAACCGGTGAGGTGCAGCAGGCTGTATTGCAGCATCGAACCGTGGCCGTTGGAGAGGATAAAGCGGTCGCGGTCAGCCCACGCCGGATTGTTGGGATTGTGTTTGAGAACGTCGCGCCATAGCACTTCGGCGATATCAGCCATTCCCATCGGCATACCGGGGTGACCGGAATTTGCTTTCTGTACCGCATCCATACTCAAAGCACGAATCGCGTTAGCCAACTCTCTGCGTGAAGACATAGGGTACTCCCTTGTGATTGGGCAATAGCGGACGGGCAGACGCCCGTCCGGCGTGAGAAGTGTGGTGATTTACAGGCGTGATGCCAGCACATCTTCCAGCTTCTGCTGGTCAATGGCGAATTGACGGATGCCGTCAGACAGTTTTTCCACTGCCATCGGATCCTGGTTATGTTCCCAGCGGAACTCCGCTTCAGAGAGCGGAGCAGGCTGGTGGAAGCCTTCGGTTGATGGCTCCAGCTTGCGTTCCAGCGGTGCATCGCTGTTCGCCAGCTCTTCCAGCAGGTTAGGGGAGATGGTCAGACGGTCACAACCGGCCAGCGCCTGAATCTGCTCAACCTTACGGAAGCTGGCTCCCATGATCACGGTGCTGTAACGATGCTTTTTGTAGTAATCGTAGATACGACGCACAGATTTCACGCCAGGATCTTCATCCACCACATACGGGTCGAGCGGTTTGCGTGAGTTGTACCAGTCATAAATACGGCCGACAAACGGGGAGATTAGGAACACGCCCGCTTCAGCACAGGCACGCGCCTGCGCAAAGGAGAACAGCAGCGTCAGGTTACACTGGATACCGTTTTTCTCCAGTTCTTCAGCGGCTTTGATCCCTTCCCAGGTTGAGGCCAGTTTGATCAGGATGCGCGAACGATCAATGCCGTTCTCTTCATACATCCGTACCAGTTTCTCCGCTTTGGTGACACACATGCCACGATCGAAGGAGAGGCGCGCATCCACTTCGGTCGAAACACGGCCCGGTACGCTTTTCAGAATTTCCATACCGAGGTTGATCGCCACTTTGTCACTGGCGTTGATGATTTGCGTCTCTTTGCTGCCGCCCTGTTTTTTCGCATAGTCGATAGCGTCATCAATCAGATGTTTATAAGCATCGAGACCGGCAGCTTTCAGGATCAACGAAGGGTTGGTGGTCGCGTCTTCCGGGTGGTAATGGCGAATGGATTCGATGTCGCCGCTGTCCGCCACCACGGTGGTGAACTGTTTCAATGCATCTAGCTGGTTCATCGCTTAACTCCTTGATTAGCAATAATGTGGGCAAACGAGTCGTGCCCTTTCCTGTTGAGTCGTGGCTCAACACAGTGCTACAGACGTTGCACGAAGAAAATGCGTTTTCTCTGATTGTGGCGCTGAAGGGCATCTGTCACGGAAGGGGGTGCCTGATCGGTTCAGCTACGTGTTTTGCCACCATTAAGGATAGCAGGCTGCGCCAAAGCCGCAGGCGAAGCCGTGGCAATCTGTGGCAATCTGTGCCCTCGTTCTTTGAGCGCCTTCACCCTCTTTTGTGCCGCAGATTCCTATACTGGGTTTTTTTCAGCCGTGCCAAAGGATGCCAAATGGACGATCAACTCAAGCAAAGTGCGCTCGATTTCCACCAATATCCCACTCCCGGAAAAATTCAGGTTTCCCCCACCAAACCGCTGGCGACGCAGCGTGATTTAGCACTGGCCTATTCGCCGGGCGTGGCGGCACCTTGCCTGGAGATTGCTGCCGATCCGCTGGCGGCGCACAAATACACCGCACGCGGCAATCTGGTGGCGGTGATTTCGAACGGCACGGCAGTGCTCGGTCTCGGCAATATCGGTGCGCTGGCCGGTAAGCCGGTGATGGAAGGCAAAGGAGTATTGTTCAAGAAATTCGCCGGCATTGATGTGTTCGATATCGAAGTGGATGAGCTGGACCCGGATAAGTTGATTGAGGTAATCGCCGCGCTGGAGCCGACCTTTGGCGGCATCAACCTTGAAGATATCAAAGCGCCTGAGTGCTTTTACATTGAGCAGAAATTGCGTGAGCGCATGAAGATTCCGGTGTTTCACGATGATCAGCACGGGACCGCGATTATCTGTACTGCGGCGGTGCTAAACGGTTTGACCATCGTGAAAAAGGCCATCTCAGATGTGCGGCTGGTGGTGTCTGGGGCGGGCGCATCAGCCATTGCCTGCCTGAATTTGCTGGTGGCGCTCGGCATGCAGAAGCACAACATTGTGGTGTGTGATTCTAAAGGGGTGATTTACCGCGATCGTGAACCCAATATGACGCCGACCAAAGCCGAGTACGCCATAGAAGATAAAGGCGCGCGTACGCTGGATGAGGTGATTGCCGGTGCGGACATCTTCCTCGGCTGCTCGGGTCCGAAAGCGATGACGCCAGAGATGGTGAAGAAAATGGCACCCAATCCACTCATTCTGGCGCTCGCCAATCCCGAACCGGAGATCATGCCGCCGCTGGCCAAAGAGGTTCGGCCGGATGCGATTATCTGCACCGGACGCTCGGATTTCCCTAATCAGGTGAACAACGTGCTGTGTTTCCCGTTTATTTTCCGCGGGGCGCTGGATGTGGGTGCCACGGCAATTAACGAAGAGATGAAACTGGCGGCGGTGCATGCGATTGCGGCCTTAGCGCAGGCCGAGCAGAGCGATGTGGTGGCCTCCGCCTATGATGATCAGGATCTGAGTTTTGGACCGGAATATCTGATCCCGAAACCGTTCGATCCGCGTTTGATTGTGCAGATCGCGCCTGCTGTGGCGAAAGCGGCGATGGAGTCCGGCGTGGCGACGCGGCCCATCGCTGACTTTGATGCCTATCGCGAGCAGCTCACCGAGTTTGTGTACAAAACCAATCTGTTTATGAAGCCGATCTTCTCGCAGGCGCGTAAAGAACCGAAGCGCGTGGTGATGGCCGAAGGAGAGGAGGTGCGGGTGCTGCATGCGACGCAAGAGCTGGTGTCGCTGGGGCTGGCGAAGCCGATTCTGATTGGTCGCCCAAATGTGATTGCGATGCGTATCCAGAAGCAAGGATTGAAGATTGAAGCGGGCAAGGATTTTGAGATCGTCAATAACGAGTCCGATCCGCGTTTTAAAGAATACTGGAACGAGTATTACCAGATCATGAAACGGCGCGGTGTGACGCCTGAAACCGCGCAGCGCGCGGTGATCGGTAATCCAACCTTGATCGGCGCGATCATGGTGCATCGTGGCGAGGCTGACGCGTTAATTTGCGGCACCATCGGCGATTACCGCGAGCATTACGATGTGGTGGAGAAGGTGTTTGGTTTCCGCGACGACGTGAAGGTCGCTGGGGCAATGAACGCGCTGCTGCTGCCGAGCGGGAATACTTTTATTGCGGATACTTATGTGAATGAAGATCCGAGTGCGGAACAGCTGGCGGATATCACATTGCTGGCGGCCGAAACGGTGCGTCGTTTTGGTATCGAACCACGCGTGGCGTTGCTGTCTCACTCCAGCTTTGGCACGTCCAATGCGCCGGGCGCACGCAAGATGCGCGATGCATTAGCGCTGATTCAGAGCCGTGCGCCAGAACTGGAGATTGATGGTGAGATGCACGGCGATGCGGCGTTGGTGGAGAGTATCCGACGTGAACTGATGCCCGACAGCCCGCTGAAAGGCACGGCTAATTTGCTGATTATGCCGAACGTGGAAGCGGCGCGTATTAGTTATAACCTGTTGCGCGTGTCGTGCTCGGAAGGCGTGACGGTGGGGCCGGTGTTGATGGGGATCAGCAAGCCGGTGCATGTATTGACGCGGATTGCATCGGTTCGGCGCATTGTGAATATGGTGGCGTTAGCGGTAGTGGAGGCGCAGACCGAGCCGTTGTGAGGTGATGACGTGGTTAAGGGCTAAGGGCCTGGGGGGGTTGGTGTGGGCCTTAGCCCCTCTGCTGCTGCCGGGCAGTCCTCGCGCCGCTAACGCGGTGCCCTCGGCTTCCACGTCGTGCCGACGGACCGTTCGGGGATCGACCATCCCTGGTCGGCCCCGAACTGATCCACGCATCCCTGCGTGGATCTCCTGGCCCAACGTAAAAGCCTCAGCGCTGCGGATAGCCCTTGCAGCAGCAGAGGGGCTA
>NZ_SZZV01000021.1:0-93011 GCF_009829935.1 Pantoea sp. Seng
TCGTAACGAGAGACGATATCAAGGGCCTGACTGAGCTGCATAAAAAAATCCGGAAACGAAGCGTTTCCGGATTCTTACACAGCCACTGGATCGTTCAACTGATCCTTAACTGATCGGCATTAGGCCTGATGGCCCGTTTTTATTGCATGCGATTTACTTCACCACGCGCAATGAAGGACGTCCACCACGCGGTGGCGGTTCATCATCCGGCGAGTGATCGTTATCAGCCGCATCGTCGGGACGATCGCCATCAATCACTGACATCATCGTCTCTTCCTGGCCTTCCTGTTCGTTGGTTTCCAGCTCGTAAGCCGGTTCCGGTTCGAACATGGTGCCAGCACCGTTTTCACGTGCGTAGATGGCCAGCACAGCGGCCATTGGCACAGAAACCTGGCGCGGCACGCCGCCGAAGCGCGCATTGAAACGCACTTCGTCATTGGCGAGGTCGAGGTTACCGACAGCGCGCGGCGCAATGTTCAGAACGATCTGGCCATCACGCGCATACTCCAGCGGCACCTGCACACCAGGCAGATTGATGTCGACCACCAAATGCGGCGTCAACTGGTTATCGAGCAGCCAGTCATAAAACGCACGCAGCAGATACGGACGACGAGCCGTTAGTTGCGACATTTCCATACATTAGCCCCGGGCTTGCAGGCGCATTTCACGTTCCGCTTCCGTTAATGAAGCGAGGAAAGAGTCACGTTCAAATACGCGCGTCATGTAGCCTTTCAGCTCTTTAGAACCGGCACCCACCAGCTCAACGCCCATCTGCGGCAAACGCCACAGCAGCGGTGCCAGATAGCAGTCGACCAGGCTGAACTCTTCGCTCATGAAGAACGGCGTGCGCGAGAACAATGGCGCAATCGCCAGCAGCTCTTCACGCAGTTGTTTGCGCGCGGCATCAGCTTCAGCGTTGTTACCAGTTTCGATGGCGCGCATCAGGGTGTACCAGTCCTGCTCGATGCGATGCATCATCAGGCGGCTTTCACCACGGGCAACCGGGTAAACAGGCATCAGCGGTGGATGCGGGAAACGCTCATCCAGGTATTCCATGATGATGCGTGATTCATACAACGTCAGTTCACGGTCGACCAGCGTTGGTACAGTGCGATACGGGTTGAGGTCAATCAGATCCTGCGGCAGGTTATCCGTTTCAACCTGCTCGATCTCCACGCTGACGCCTTTTTCAGCCAGTACAATACGTACTTGATGGCTAAAAATGTCAGTCGGACCAGAAAACAGCGTCATTACCGAACGTTTGTTGGCAGCGACAGCCATGAAAACCTCCAAGTTTGTTCACAAAAAGATACTGCGAATAGCCAACCACGCGGCGACTCACCTGCTCATCAGATTCGCACACAGCCAACGTCAGCGGCGCTCTCCCGTCGTCCCGACAGAAATAACACGCACAACGCTCCGGCTTGCGGGCGCAAAGTGTCAGTGAGTTTACCAGATTTTAAGCAGCTTGTGGGGCAGGGATAATGATTTGCGGGCAAAATGCGGGTAAAGCTCGCGTTTTTAGCGTGAAAAATCGTGAACGGTGACAATAAAAAACCCGCCGAGGCGGGTTTTTTGAGCAAATTGTGCCTGCCGAAGCAGCAACAATTAACGCTTAGAGAACTGCGGACGACGACGTGCTTTACGCAGGCCGACTTTCTTACGTTCAACTTCACGTGCGTCACGGGTAACGAAGCCCGCTTTACGCAGTTCAGGACGCAGAGACTCGTCGTATTCCATCAGAGCGCGTGTGATACCGTGACGGATCGCACCAGCCTGACCAGAAATACCACCACCTTTAACGGTGATGTACAGGTCAAATTTACCAACCATATCAACCAGCTCCAGCGGCTGACGCACGACCATGCGTGCAGTCTCGCGACCGAAGTATTGCTCCAGTGAGCGCTGGTTAATGACGATGTTACCGCTACCCGGCTTGATGAAGACGCGAGCGGCAGAGCTTTTGCGGCGACCAGTGCCGTAGTTTTGAGTTTCAGCCATTGCCTATAATCCCGATTAAATGTCAAGAACTTGCGGTTGCTGCGCCGCGTGAGTGTGCTCGTTGCCTGCGTAAACTTTCAGTTTACGGTACATAGCACGACCCAGTGGGCCTTTCGGCAGCATGCCTTTAACCGCGATTTCAATCACACGCTCAGGACGGCGCTCGATCATCTCTGCAAAGGTCGCTTGCTTGATACCACCGATGTGGCCAGTGTGGTGATAGTAAATCTTGTCAGTACGCTTGTTGCCGGTTACAGCAACTTTCTCAGCGTTCAGAACGATGATGTAATCACCGGTATCAACGTGCGGAGTGTATTCCGCTTTGTGCTTACCACGCAGACGGCGCGCCAGTTCAGTCGCGAGGCGACCCAAGGTTTTGCCAGTTGCGTCAACAACATACCAGTCACGCTGTACGGTTTCTGGTTTAGCTGTAAAAGTTTTCATTGAAAAGCTTACCCAAATAAAAAGTTACACGTTGGTGAAATCCCAAACGCTAAGTAAACGATTGAGGCTCACACGACCATTTTGCCCAGCAAGCCACCCCTTCAAGTGAGTTACCGGATCACATCGAGTTCTTGGGAAAGAAAACCGATGCTGTAACGTGGGGTCGCAAGATTATAGAGAAGTCGAACTCAAAGATCGAACCTTTTTGCATCGAAATCCTGCGATTTTTGCCCACGTCATCAGGGCAGATGCGGCAGACGCAAATACTCTTCGCTTTGCATCTCCTGCAAACGCGACAAGCAGCGTTGATACTCAAACTTAAGGCGCGTGCCCTGATAAATTTCAAACAGTGAGGTTTCGGCCGCCACCACCAGTTTCACGTGGCGTTCGTAGAATTCATCGACCAGCGCCAGGAAGCGGCGTGCCTGATCTTCGGTCTTGTAAATCATCACCGGCACATCATACAGCAATACGCTGTGGAAGCGGCGTGATAGCTCGATGTAGTCATGCTGACTACGCCCTTCGCCACACAGCGCGAGGAAATCAATCGCCAGCACGCCTTCATGAACGCCCAGCGTTGGCATCTGACGGTGGTTAATTTCCAGCACCGGCGCATCTTCACGCGGCTTGCCGGACAAGGCGCGGAACATGCGCTCCATTTCAGCATGCGTGGCATCGTTAAGCGGGAAATTCCACAGATGCGCGGATGTCAGTGTACGCAAGCGGTAGTCGATACCCGCATCCACGTTCATCACATCACAATGACGTTTGATCTGCTCAATTGCGGGCAGAAAACGCGGGCGCTGCAGGCCATTGCGATAGAGATCGTCAGGCGGAATATTGGACGTCGCCACCAGCGCAATGCCGCGATCGAACAGTGCTTCCATCAGCGTGCCCAACAGCATGGCATCGGTAATATCAGACACAAAGAATTCGTCGAAGCAGAGAATATCGGTTTCTGCTTTAAAGCGGTCGGCCACAATCAGCAGCGGATCGCTATGGCCTTGTAACTGGGTCAGTTCTTCATGGACGCGCAGCATAAAACGATGAAAATGCAGGCGGAGTTTGCGATCGCCAGGAATAGACTGAAAAAATAAATCCATCACCCAGGTTTTACCGCGACCCACGCCGCCCCACATATACAGCCCGCGCACCGGCGCTTCGTTGCTGCTTTTCTCTTTGGACATCAGCTTCGACAGGCGGCCAAATAGCCCTTTAGGGGCGGGTTCAGGCGCGGGCTTACGGGCAATCAATCCTTGCTGGATCGCATCCAGGCGGGTAATGGCTTCGCGTTGTACATCATCTGGACGAAACTCGCCCTGTGATAGCGCCTGCTCATAGCGGGCAAGCGGAGATGAGGTTTGCATGGTTCTCTCAGAATCCCTGAAAAAGTCCGATTCACGGGTCGGTTGGCGAAAATTAGGCCGCACTACACTAAGCGATGCAGCCCGAGAGTTCCACTTCCATAAGATTATTGGGTATAGTGGCTGCTATTGAAGTGGAAACAGAAGCAATGCCCTACGAAGCAACGGAAATTACACGGGAGTCATTATGACCTGGGAATACGGGCTGATTGGTTTAGTGATTGGCATTATTGTCGGCGCAGTTGTCATGCGTTTTGGCAACAAGAAGCTGCGTGAGCAGCGTAGCATGCAGTACGAACTGGAAAAATCGAAGGCTGAGCTGGCAGATTATCGCGAAGAGCTCACCAACCACTTTGCGCGCAGCGCAGAATTGCTAGACAACATGGCACATGATTATCGCCAGCTGTATCAGCATATGGCAAAGGGTTCGAATGACCTGCTGCCAAATCTGCCGGGCGAAAAAAATCCGTTTGCTTATCAGCTGACGGAAGCCGAAGCGGATAACGATCAGGCACCGGTGCAGATGCCGCGTGATTACTCTGATGGCGCATCCGGTTTGCTGCGCGGCAGCGACCGTACACCGCGTAAATAATCCTTTTGGGGCACAGCTTAGCTGTGCCCTTTTTGTTTTTCGAACACTTACGCCAAACTACTGTCACACTTTCTATCCCCTTTCTTCTTTCGCAGCGAGAGCGTTGTAGCAATGAAAAAACAAGCACGGCTGTTAAGCGCATTAGCCTTGAGTATTGGGATGAGTCTGGCGGCAACGCCTGGCGCGATGGCGACGCTGCCCGCTCAGGTTCAGGGACAAGCACTGCCGAGTCTGGCACCCATGCTGGAAAAAGTTCTGCCCGCGGTCGTTAGCGTGCATGTTGAAGGCACCGACAGCGGCCAGCAGGCACAGGATATTCCTGAACCGCTGAAGCGCTTCTTTGGCCAGGCACCGGGACAATCCCAGCCACAGCCGTTTGAAGGCCTTGGTTCAGGTGTCATCATTGATGCGGCTAAAGGCTACATCCTCACCAACAACCACGTGGTGAACGGTGCCGATAAAATCAGCGTCCAGCTCAGCGATGGCAATGAATATGATGCCAAGCTGATTGGCCATGATGAGCAAACCGATATCGCGCTGATCCAGGTTGAAGGCGCTAAAAATCTGACGCAGGTGAAAATCGCCGACTCCGACTCCCTGAAAGTGGGCGATTTTGCTGTGGCTATCGGTAACCCCTTCGGTCTTGGCCAAACGGCCACCTCCGGCATTATTTCGGCGTTGGGCCGCAGCGGGTTGAACCTTGAAGGACTGGAAAACTTCATCCAGACCGATGCGGCGATTAACCGGGGGAACTCCGGCGGTGCTCTGGTGAACCTGAATGGCGAGTTGATTGGTATCAACACCGCGATTCTTGCCTCCAGCGGCGGCAACATTGGTATCGGCTTCGCGATTCCCAGCAATATGGCGATGAACCTCGCGCAGCAGCTGATTCAGTCTGGTGAAGTGAAGCGTGGTCAGTTGGGCATTAAAGGCACCGAAATGACGCCTGACATCGCCAAAGCCTTTAACGTTGACGCTCAGCGTGGTGCCTTTGTTTCTGAAGTGCTGCCTAACTCGGCGGCGCAAAAAGCGGGCATTAAAGCGGGTGACATCATCACCTCCATCAATGACAAAGCGATCACCAGCTTTGCCGAGTTGCGCGTAAAAGTGGGCACCACCCCACCGGGTCAGCAGGTGAAAATTGGTCTGCTGCGTGAAGGCAAACCGGTGACGGTGACCGTGACGCTGGAACAGAGCGCGCAAACCACCGCCAGCGCCCAGCTGATGTCACCGGCGTTACAAGGTGCAACGCTGAGTGATGGCGCAGCCAAGAGCGGCGATAAAGGCGTGAAAGTGGATGCCATTGAAAAAGGCACGCCAGCTGAGCAGGCAGGCTTGCAGAAAGATGATGTGATTGTCGGTGTTAACCGCGATCGTGTCACTTCACTGGCGGAAATGCGTAAAGCGCTGGAAAGTAAACCCGCGATCCTGGCACTGAACGTGGTGCGAGGCGACGAGAGCATTTACTTACTTATGCGATAATCCTCGCAACAGGCGGACAAGCAGGTGTTTGTCCGCCTTTCTCATGTTATTCTGCCCAGCGATCCCACCTTTCCTGAAATAACACCATGTTTCTTAAACTTTTGCGTTCTGTGGTGATGGGCCTGATCGTAGCGGGTTTGCTGCTGGTAGCGATCCCTGCGCTGCGTATGAGCAGCAACGTCACCTTTGATCATGACAACAGTGATGATGAATCCCCCGTGAGCTTCAATCAGGGGGTGCGCCGCGCTGTGCCTGCGGTGGTCAACGTCTACAACCGCAGTGCCCATGGCAACAATAATCGCGGTATCACCACGCTGGGTTCTGGCGTGATCATGAACGTGAAAGGCTACATTCTCACGAACAAGCATGTCATTAATAACGCCGACCAGATCATTGTGGCGTTGCAGGATGGTCGTTTCTTTGAAGCCACCTTAGTGGGTTCAGATGCGATGACCGATTTAGCGGTGCTGAAAATCAGCGCCACTAACCTGCCGGTGATTCCGATTAACGCTAACCGTATCGCACATATCGGCGATGTGGTGATGGCGATTGGTAACCCCTACAACCTCGGGCAGACCGTCACTCAGGGCATTATCAGTGCCACCGGGCGCGTGGGCTTGAGCTCATCGGGTCGTCAAAATTTCCTGCAGACCGATGCATCCATCAATCAGGGCAACTCAGGCGGTGCGCTGATTAACTCGCTCGGCGAACTAATGGGCATTAACACCCTGACATTTGATAAAAGCAATGATGGCGAAACGCCGGAAGGGATTGGCTTTGCGATTCCAACCGCGTTAGCAACCAAGATCATGGATAAATTGATTCGTGACGGTCGGGTCATTCGTGGCTATATCGGCATCACCGGACGTGAGCTGCCGCCGCTACACGGTCAGGGCAGCAGTCTGGATCGTGCACAGGGTATTATCGTCAGTGAGGTTACGCCAGGCGGGCCAGCCGATCGGGCAGGCATTCAAGCCAATGATGTGCTTTTACAGGTGAACGGCAAACCGGCGCTGTCGGCGCAGGAAACCATGGATCAGGTCGCCGAGATTCGTCCAGGATCGGTGATTCAGGTGCAGGTTCTGCGTAACGAACAAAAGATGATGCTGCCAGTCACTATTCAGGAGTTCCCCGAAGCGCCAGCCGCACCCACCACGCAGCAGTAACCCTTGAATGAACAACGGCGCAATACATGCGCCGTTGTTGTCTGAAACACCCTGCCTGAGCAAGAATGATTAGCTGCGATCCACCGGGAAGGCAATCACGTCGCTTAATGCATTGGCTTTCAACGCCAGCATAATCAAACGATCCACACCCAACGCCACACCTGAACAAGCAGGCATGCCATGTGCCAGCGCATCCAGCAGGTTGGTATCAATCGGGTGCTGCGGTAAACCACGCGCTGCACGGCGACGATTATCCTGCTCAAAGCGCTGACGCTGTTCGCGGCTATCGGTCAATTCGCGGAAGCCGTTAGCCAACTCCACGCCTTTGTAATACACCTCGAAACGCTCCGCGACGCGATGATCCTCAGTGCTGATTTCGGCCAATGCCGCCTGACTGGCCGGGAAGTGATACACGAAGCACGGTTTATCGTTACCAATCTTCGGCTCAACACCCAGCATAAACAGCAGCTGCAACAAGGTATCGCGGTCTTCTTCACGATTCGCCAGTTCACCCTCACCCAACTTCGTCGCGGCTTCACGCAGCTGCGTTTTATCCGCTGACAAAGGATCAAGTTCCAGATGGCGAATAAATGCCTGCTGATACGATAAAGATTCGGCGCTATCGCACTCCAGCACCTGCTGCATCAGATCGTCGACTTCATTCATCAGGCGATACATATCGTAGTGAGGACGATACCACTCCAGCATGGTGAACTCAGGATTATGGTGGCGCCCTGCTTCTTCGTTACGGAAGCAACGTCCCATCTGATAGATTGGGCCACTGCCCGCCGCCAGCAGACGCTTCATATGATATTCCGGGCTGGTCATCAGCCACAGATCGCGCCCTTCCGCTGCACCTGGACCCACAAAGCGCGTCTGGAACGGCACCAGATGGATATCCGTGATGGTCGCCTGGCTCATCGCCGGGGTATCGACCTCCAGCACGCCGCGATCGGCAAAGAAACGACGAATCTCCGCCAAAATAGCGGCGCGTTTCAACAAATTGGCAATGGGTGCACTCGGCTGCCAGCTTGCCGTTTCGCTCATGTTGGTGACTCCTTATACAGATAAGGGGGAGAAGTCTACCCGTATTGGCTACGGCAAACAACGGCGTGACGGGATCGAAGGCGTTAGCGGTGCTTTTTCAGACAAAGAAAGAGGGAATCAGGGAATCCGGTACGAAATCGGGTTTCGCACCGGTTTGGATCACTGTGCGCTACGCTGAATCGCTTTGCCACCGGCCTGAACGTCCTCGCCAACACCACGGGTGGTGTTGCAGGCGGTCAACACAGAGGAAAGCACCAGAACAGAAAGAATCGCGACAATACTTTTCTTTAACATAGCCATATCCTTGTTGGTTGCAGTAAAAGTACAGCCATTCAAGCATAGACCTTATACACAATCTTGCTGGCTAAGCCGCTGAGAAAAGGCGGCGCCCTCGCAATTTATTTATCAGCTGCGCGTGAAATGGCACCGCCCAAATGGGAGACGTCTTCACCAAAGCCGTGGAAAGTGTTGCAGGCACTTAAAGCAGAAGAGACCAGCAACGCAAAAACAGCCAATTTCGCCATCTTTTTCATTATTCTGAACTCATAGAGAAAAAAGGCGCATCGAGTGATGCGCCTGATTTGGCAATTATTTTACGCGAGAAACGTATTCGCCAGAGCGGGTGTCAACTTTAACCACTTCGCCAATCTGGACGAACAGTGGAACTTTGATCACTGCGCCAGTAGACAGGGTCGCTGGCTTGCCGCCGGTACCGGCAGTATCACCTTTCAGACCTGGATCTGTTTCGATGACTTCTGCTTCGATGAAGTTCGGTGGCTGAACAGCGATCGCTTTATCGTTCCACAGGGTAACGATACAATCCGCATTGTCCTGCAACCATTTGGTCACGTCGTCCAGCACTTTAGATTCGATCTGATACTGCTCGAAAGACTCAGGGTGCATGAAGTAGTAGAAGTCGCCGTCGTTGTAAGAGTACTGCAGCGTCATATCACGAACGTCTGCGCCTTCGGCAGAGTCGGTAGATTTGAAGGTCTTCTCAACGCGAGAACCGGTCAGCAGACGACGCATTTTAACGCGTGCAAATGCCTGGCCTTTACCCGGTTTAACGAACTCACTGGCTTCGATGGCATATGGCTCGCCTTCGAACATGATTTTAAGACCGGGACGGAAATCGTTGCTAAGATAAGTCGCCATAAAGGCCCTCTGTAAATATTGAACTGGTAATAGCCAAAAAAATGGCAAACATTGTAACCCTAAATCCCCCCATCAGAGAAGATTGGTTGCAGCAACTTGCTGATGTTGTCACCGATCCTACTGAATTACTGCGACTTTTATCTCTCGAACAGCATGCGGATTTGGCCGCAGGCAACGATGCGCGCAAGCTTTTTGCGCTGCGCGTGCCGCGTGCCTTCATTCAACGCATGACGCCGGGCAATGCGCACGACCCCCTTTTGCTGCAGGTATTAACCAGCCGTCAGGAATTTGTCGATGCGCCAGGTTACAGCACTGACCCGCTGGATGAGCAAAGTAGCGTGGTGCCCGGTTTACTGCATAAGTACAGAAACCGTGCATTGCTGCTGGTGAAGGGCGGCTGTGCGGTTAACTGCCGCTACTGCTTCCGTCGCCATTTCCCCTATCAGGATAATCAGGGCAATAAGCGTAACTGGCAGGCGGCGATCGATTACATCGCTGAGCATCCAGAGCTGGATGAGATTATCTTCTCGGGTGGCGATCCGCTGATGGCTAAAGACCATGAGCTGGCGTGGCTGGTGGGCGCACTGGAGAAAATCCCCCATCTGAGGCGTCTGCGCATTCATAGCCGCCTCCCGGTGGTAATCCCGGCACGCATTACCGAAGGGTTATGCCAGATTCTGGCCGAGACACGCCTGCAAGTGCTGATGGTGAGCCACATCAACCACGCGCAAGAAATTGATGATGAGCTGCGCTACGGCATGCAGATGCTGAAACGCGCGGGTGTCACCTTGCTTAATCAGAGCGTGCTGCTGCGCGGTATCAATGATGATGCACAAGCGCTGGCCAACCTGAGCAACGCGCTGTTTGATGCCGGTATTCTGCCCTATTACCTGCACGTGCTGGATAAAGTACAGGGCGCGGCGCATTTCTTTGTGCCGGATGAAGAAGCCCGTGCGCTAGTACGCCAGTTGTTAACCATGGTATCGGGTTATATGGTGCCGAAGCTGGCGCGCGAGATTGGTGGTGAGCCAAGTAAAACGCCGCTGGATTTGCAGTTACGCCAGGAATAAAAAAAGCCGCATCAGCGGCTTTTTTTACATCTCTTTCATGCCATTACGGGCACTTATACACCTGACCAGACATTTTGCTGTCAAGCGGTGCGAAAGCTGAAAGCAGGTTCTGCGTTGGGCTGGTTGCACCGTAAATCACGTTGCCACCCATCTCTGCCGCGCGGTTACGCAGGTCATTGGCTGCGCCACGCAAAGAACTGCCTTCACCGCCTGAACCGCTCAACCAGTTGCTCTGTGAGCCGGTGACATTGCCCAGCAGCTGACATTGGCTTCCAGGCTGTTGGTCAACGAAAGTGACACGCTGTCCGCCGGAACTCAGTTGATTGGAGCTGCTGCAGCCCGCCAGCAGTAAAGTCCCTACCGCCAGTCCGAGCAAGAGGTTAATCCGCATTGTAATCCCCATTTATTATCATCAGTGTCGGGCGGCAGCGTAGCAGAAAAGCGCACTTTTTTTCTGAACATTCATTGCCCTAAACCCGCAAAGCCGAAGTATTGCGCTCTTACTTATACCTTGTTCGCCACCAAAAGAAAAACCCCCGACCGTTTCCGATCGAGGGTTTTTCACATGACTTAAGCAGTCAGGGGCAAATTACATCATGCCGCCCATTCCGCCCATGCCACCCATGCCGCCAGCGCCACCTAAATCAGGAGCATCGCCTTTAGGCAGGTCAGTTACCATCGCTTCGGTGGTGATCATCAGGCCCGCAACAGAAGACGCGTACTGCAGCGCAGAACGGGTCACTTTGGTTGGGTCCAGGATACCGAAGTCGATCATGTTGCCGTATTCTTCAGTCTGAGCGTTGTAGCCGTAGTTGCCGTCGCCTGCTTTCACGTTGTTAGCAACAACAGATGGCTCTTCACCGGCGTTAGAAACGATCTGACGCAGTGGAGCTTCCATTGCGCGCAGCGCAACTTTGATACCCACGTTCTGATCTTCGTTCTGACCTTTCAGGCCAGAAGCAGCGATCTTGGCTGCAACGCGAACCAGTGCAACACCACCACCAGCAACCACGCCTTCTTCTACCGCAGCACGGGTAGCGTGCAGGGCATCTTCAACGCGTGCTTTCTTCTCTTTCATTTCAACTTCAGTGGCTGCACCCACTTTCAGAACGGCCACGCCGCCTGCCAGTTTCGCTACGCGCTCCTGCAGTTTTTCTTTGTCGTAATCAGAAGTTGCTTCTTCAATCTGCTGACGGATCTGAGTCACACGGCCAGAGATTGCACCCTGATCGCCCACACCATCGATGATGGTAGAAGTATCTTTGTTGATCACAACACGCTTAGCCTGACCCAGATCTTCCAGGGTCGCTTTTTCCAGCTCCATACCGATCTCTTCAGAGATGACGGTACCGCCAGTCAGGATTGCGATATCCTGCAGCATTGCTTTACGACGGTCGCCGAAGCCTGGTGCTTTAACCGCAGCCACTTTCACGATACCGCGCATGGTGTTAACCACCAGAGTTGCCAGTGCTTCGCCTTCAACATCTTCAGCGATGATCAGCAGTGGTTTACCGGCTTTCGCAACCGCTTCCAGTACTGGCAGCAGTTCACGGATGTTAGAGATCTTCTTGTCAGCCAACAGGATAAACGGTGCATCCAGTTCGATTGCGCCGGTTTCTGGCTTGTTGATGAAGTAAGGAGACAGGTAGCCACGGTCGAACTGCATACCTTCAACCACGTCCAGCTCGTCTTGCAGGCCGGTGCCTTCTTCAACGGTGATAACACCTTCTTTGCCCACTTTATCCATCGCTTTCGCGATCAGGGTACCGACTGACTCATCAGAGTTAGCAGAGATGGTACCTACCTGAGCAATGGCTTTAGTATCCTGGCAAGGAACAGACAGCGCTTTCAGCTCTTCAACGGCAGCAGCAACGGCTTTATCGATACCGCGCTTCAGGTCCATTGGGTTCATGCCAGCCGCAACGGCTTTCAGGCCTTCGTTCACGATAGACTGAGCCAGAACGGTTGCAGTGGTGGTGCCGTCGCCCGCAGCGTCGTTCGCTTTAGAGGCCACTTCTTTCACCATCTGTGCACCCATGTTCTCGAACTTGTCTTCCAGCTCGATTTCACGTGCTACAGAAACGCCATCTTTGGTGATGGTCGGTGCACCAAAAGATTTATCCAGAACCACGTTACGGCCTTTCGGGCCCAGGGTAACTTTTACTGCATCTGCCAGTACGTTCACGCCACGCAGCATTTTTACGCGCGCGTCATTACCGAATTTTACGTCTTTAGCTGCCATTTCAAATATCCCTTAAATTCGTTTCGTTCAGTGAATTACGCGTAATTACGCTTCGACAATCGCCAGGATGTCGCTTTCAGAGATGATCAGAACTTCTTCGTTATCGATCTTCTCAGTTTTGGCACCGTAGCCTTCGCTGAAGATAACCAGATCGCCAACTTTCACGTCCAGCGGCTTAACATCACCGTTTTCCAGGATGCGGCCATTACCCACAGCCAGAACTTCACCACGGGTTGATTTGCCAGCTGCAGAGCCGGTCAGAACGATACCGCCAGCAGATTTAGCTTCAACTTCTTTACGCTTGACGATAACGCGATCGTGCAACGGACGAATTTTCATTTGGTAGCTCTCCTTTGAGAAGTCCAATCATTCAGTTTTTTGGGTTGAACCGGACTGCATGGCTTCCGGCCTCGTGGAGAGAGAGATAGGGTCACTAAAAAAGGCTTTCAAGGGGCAAAAAATAAAAAATTTTCGTTTTTGTAACCATTGACGAAAAAGACAGCAAAAAGGGCGACTCTCGCCGCCCTTCTCTTCTTATCGATCTTTATCGTGTCCGATTTGATCCTGATCTTTACGCTCGTATTCGCCATCCATGGTATAGCCACTGTCCGGCCCGGCGCCGGGTCCGCGCCACACACGCAGATGCGGCATTAATTTCAGCGTCAGATGTTTCTGCACCGGAGGCAACAGCAGCAACAAACCGAGGAAGTCAGTAAAGAAGCCCGGCAACAGCAGTAAGAAGCCCGAAATAATCAGTGAAACGCTTTTGGTCATCTCCGCCGCTGGGCTTTCATTGCGCGCCAGCTTCTCCTGCATCAGACGGAAGTTCTTCATACCCTGGTTTTTCACCAGCGACACACCGATGCACGAGGTGAAGATCACCAGTAGCATGGTAAGCAGCACGCCGAGGGCATGTGCAACCTGAATGAAAATTGAGATCTCAATCCAGGCCAGAACAAAAAAAATCACGAACGGTATCCAGCGCACCGATATCTCCTGTGAGTAGGGCTGCCTCGCTTCTTGCCAGGCAGCAGAAAGGGATGGTCTGTCTGACCGTATTGATAGAGATGGGCATCTCAACCCGCGATTTCAACCGATCCTGCCAAATTTTTCCCACTGACTTAAAATTGCGAACTACATCACATATCGTTATTACCGCTGGGCCAGTAAATGCCCGTAAAGTGATCTGTGCACAAACAATTCTGTAACAACAGAATATGATCGTGCCCGCCAGCCCGAAGATGGATAAAATGTCGGTGCTGGTAATCCACGACAATATAATTGCTTCACCTGCACAGTGATTGCCGCCCGACCATCCCGGTCGCCCGGCAGTGACACCGCAGAAATAATAAGAAGGTAATCATGGCGAACAACATTCGTATCGAAGAAGACCTGTTAGGCATGCGCGAAGTTCCGGCAGACGCTTACTACGGTGTTCATACTCTGCGTGCGATTGAGAACTTCTACATTAGTAACAACAAAATCAGTGACATACCGGAATTTGTCCGCGGTATGGTGATGGTCAAAAAAGCAGCCGCGCTCGCCAACAAAGAGCTGCAAACAATCCCTCGCAACATCGCAAACACCATTATTCAGGCCTGTGATGAAGTGCTGAATAACGGTAAATGCATGGATCAGTTCCCGGTTGACGTCTATCAGGGCGGCGCGGGCACCTCGGTCAACATGAACACCAACGAAGTGCTGGCAAACATCGGTCTGGAACTGATGGGCCACCAAAAAGGTGAATACCAGTACCTCAACCCTAACGATCACGTGAATAAGTGTCAGTCGACCAACGATGCTTATCCCACCGGATTCCGTATTGCGGTTTACGCTTCAATTCTGAAACTGCTGGACGGCATCAGCCAGCTCAGTGAAGGCTTCCAGCGTAAAGCGGTCGAGTTCGAAAATATCCTCAAGATGGGTCGTACCCAGCTGCAGGATGCCGTACCGATGACGCTGGGCCAGGAATTCCACGCGTTTAACGTGCTGCTGAATGAAGAAACCCGCAGCATCCTGCGCACCGCAGAACTGCTGCTGGAAGTAAACCTGGGCGCGACGGCCATCGGGACTCGCCTCAACACCCCGGATGGCTATCAGCAGCTGGCCGTTCAGCGTCTGGCGGAAGTCAGTAATTTGCCTGTCGTCCCGGCAGAAGACCTGATTGAAGCAACCTCTGACTGCGGTGCTTACGTGATGGTGCACTCTGCGCTGAAACGTCTGGCGGTGAAACTGTCGAAGATCTGTAACGACCTGCGCCTGCTCTCTTCCGGCCCACGTGCGGGTCTGAACGAAATCAACTTGCCAGAATTGCAGGCCGGTTCATCAATCATGCCAGCCAAAGTGAACCCGGTGGTGCCAGAAGTGGTGAACCAGGTGTGCTTCAAGGTTATCGGCAACGACATTACCGTGACCATGGCATCAGAAGCGGGTCAGCTGCAGCTGAACGTGATGGAACCGGTGATTGGCCAGGCGCTGTTTGAGTCGATCAGCATTCTGACCAACGCCTGCTTCAACCTGCTGGAAAAATGCGTCAACGGCATCACGGCTAACAAAGCGGTATGTGAAGCTTACGTGTTCAACTCCATCGGTATCGTCACTTATCTCAACCCGTATATCGGCCACCACAATGGCGATATCGTCGGCAAGATTTGTGCGGAAACCGGCAAGAGCGTACGTGAAGTAGTATTGGAGCGCGGTCTGCTGACCGAAGCGGAACTGGATGACATCTTCTCGATTCAGAACCTGATGCATCCGACCTACAAAGCCAAACGCTACACCGACGAAAACGAACAGTAATCCGTTCCGGATCAAGTTGCCAAAAGCACGCCTGTATACAATACGGCGTGCTTTTTTCTTATTGGCGGCTACAACTTTAAGAGTCGAGATTTCCCCCACGGCTCAGGAGCGGAATGAATGGTGTTAGTGGAATTATTGATTGTCCTGCTGGCGATCTGGCTGGGTGCACGTCTAGGCGGCATCGGAATTGGATTTGCCGGCGGATTGGGCGTACTGGTGTTGACGCTGTTCTGCGGCATGAAGCCGGGCGCGATTCCCTTCGATGTGATCGAAATTATCATGGCAGTGATTGCCGCAATTGCCGCGATGCAGATTGCAGGCGGACTCGATTACATGGTCGGTTTGGCCGAGCGCCTGCTGCGCCGTCATCCGCGTTACGTCACCTTCCTCGCCCCACTCGTCACCTATGTGATGACGCTGCTGGCGGGCACCGGACACACTGCGTTCTCGACGCTACCCGTCATCGCTGAAGTGGCCAAAGAGCAAGGTGTACGCCCTTCACGCCCACTGTCGATTGCGGTGGTCGCCTCGCAAATTGCCATTACCGCTTCGCCGCTCTCTGCTGCAGTGGTGTTCTTCGCGTCGATTCTGGAACCGCGCGGTGTCAGCTATCTGGCGCTGCTCGCGGTATCGATCCCGTCCACCATGGCTGCCATCTTCTGTGCCGCCGTGATCACCAGCTTTCTTGGTAGAGAGTTAAAAGAAGACGAGGTGTATCAGGCGCGCTTAGCCAAAGGTGAAGTCACACTGCGCGGAGAACGCGTCTTTGACATTAAGCCTGGCGCCAAACGTGCGGTCGGGCTATTCCTGATCGGCATAGCGGCAGTTGTGCTCTACGCCACGGCGATCAGCGACAGCGTTGGGCTAATCAGCAACCCAGTGCTGCCTCGTAACGAAGCGATTGTGGTGTTTATGCTCACCGTTGCCACACTGATTTGCCTAACCTGCAAAGTCGATACCGGCGAAATCCTCAGCGCCAGTACGTTCAAATCCGGTATGAGTGCCTGTATCTGCGTGATGGGCGTGGCATGGCTAGGCGATACCTTTGTCAAAGCCCACCTGGCGGACATCCAGACTGCGGCTGGCGATATGTTGCAGAGCTACCCGTGGATGCTGGCGTTAATATTGTTCTTCGCTGCTACCCTGCTCTATTCACAGGCAGCGACCACCAAGGCGTTGATGCCTGCCGCCCTCATGCTTGGCGTATCCCCTCTCGCCGCCGTTGCCTCCTTTGCCGCCGTTTCAGCCCTGTTCGTGTTGCCGACCTATCCCACCTTATTGGCAGCCGTAGAAATGGATGACACCGGTTCGACCCGAATCGGCAAGTTTGTGTTTAATCACTCCTTTATCATTCCCGGCGTGTTGGCGATTGCCTTCTCCGTGGCGTTTGGCTTCCTGTTTGGTAGCCTGATTCTGTAGCGCCGTTACATCCTGAAAACCTCGTGGCGAGGCGGCCGTGCTATCATCGCGGCTCATTCGCCACCGGAGCTGATTACATCCTCATGGCTGCACGACTTTCTCGCCTGATGGGCCTTTGCCTCGCATTGCTGTTTTGCTTTTCAGCACAGGCCAATATCTTCTCACCTACCAATAACAGCCGCTTTGTGCCGGTGGATCAGGCATTTGGCTTCGATTTCAGCCAGCAGGGCAACCAACTCACACTGAGCTGGAAGGTGAAGGACGGCTATTACCTTTATCGTCAGCAGATTCATGTGACGCCGCAAAAAGCACAGATGGCACCGCTCGCTCTGCCGCCAGGACAGCCGCATGAAGATGAGTTCTTCGGCAAGAGCGAAATCTATCCGCAGGATTTACAGGTGCCGATCACTCTGCATCAGGCTGAGTCCGGTGCCACGCTCACGGTGACCTATCAGGGCTGTGCGGCCGCTGGTTTCTGCTACCCGCCCGAAACCCGCTCAGTGCCGCTCACTCCGGTTGCTGCCAATCACGACGCAACCGCCGTTAACGCGCAGCCTGCGCAACAGCGTACGCCACTGCCGTTTTCACCGCTGTGGGCGCTGCTGATTGGCATCGGCGTTGCCTTCACGCCGTGCGTATTGCCGATGTATCCGCTGATCTCCAGCATCATTCTCGGTGGCCAGCGTCGCTACTCTGCTGGACGCCTGTTCGCACTGGCGATGGTCTATGTGCAAGGGATGGCGCTGACCTACACCGTGCTCGGCATGGTGGTGGCCGCCGCAGGTTTACGTTTCCAGGCGGCGCTGCAGCATCCTTACGTGTTGATTGGCCTGTCAGCGCTGTTCATCGTGCTGGCGTTGTCAATGTTTGGCCTGTTCTCACTGCAACTGCCTTCCAGTCTGCAAACGCGCCTGACGCTGTGGAGTAATCGTCAGCAAGGCGGTTCATTGCCGGGCGTGTTTATGATGGGCGCACTGGCGGGATTGATCTGCTCGCCCTGCACCACCGCGCCGCTGAGTGCCATTCTGCTGTATATCGCGCAAAGCGGTAATCTGTGGGCCGGTGCGGGCACGCTGTGGCTCTATGCGTTCGGCATGGGCCTGCCGCTGGTTGCCGTAACGATGTTCGGCAACAAGCTGCTGCCGAAAAGTGGCCCGTGGATGCAGAGCGTCAAAGAGGGCTTCGGCTTTGTGATTCTGGCGCTGCCGGTGTTCTTACTGGAGCGTGTAGTGGGTGATGTCTGGGGCTTGCGTCTGTGGAGCCTGCTCGGCGTCGCGTTCTTTGCCTGGGCGTTCAACCTCAGCCTGCGTGCTAATGGCAAATGGCGCATTCTACAAATCATCATGCTCGCTGCTGCGCTGGTGGCCGCTCGTCCGCTGCAGGATTGGGCTTTTGGCAGCAGCGCCAGCGTGCAGTCAGTGGCGCATCTGCCGTTCAAAACCATTGCCAGCAGCGCACAATTGGATAGCGCGCTACAGCAGGCACAAGGTCGCATTACCATGATCGATCTCTACGCCGACTGGTGCGTTGCCTGCAAAGAGTTTGAGAAATATACCTTCAGCGATGAAGGCGTGCGTGCCGACTTAAGTCAGCTACAATTGCTGCAAGCCAACGTCACCGCGAATAATGCGCAGGATAACGCCCTGTTGCAGCATTTACAGGTATTAGGCTTGCCCACCATTCTGTTCTTTGATGCACAAGGCAAAGAAATCCCTGACTCACGCGTCACCGGTTTCCTTAACGCTGCCGACTTCCGCACGCATTTGCACAATCTGTCGCGTTAAACGACACTGGTTGCAGGACACTGCCCGTTCGTGCGCGAGCGGGCCCGCACTCCAGAGGAGAGTCACTTGCAACGTGAACAGATTCTTGAGCATGCGCTGAATGTGCTTGAGCAAAGCGGCCTTGCCGCCACCACTTCCCTGCAGCAGTTGGCCGGTGAGACCGGACTTGATGCAGAACATCTTGAACGTTTCTGGCCCGACCGTGACGCATTATTGTACGACGCGCTGCGCTATCACGGTCAGCAGATTGACAGCTGGCGCCGCCAGATACAGCTCAATGAACATCTCACAGCCCAACAAAAATTGCTGGCGCGTTACGACGTGTTAAGTGAGCACGTGAACAAAGGCCGCTTTCCCGGCTGCCTGTTTATCGCCGCCTGCAGCTTCTATCCGCAGCCTGACCAACCCGTACATCAGTTAGCAGAGCAGCAGAAACGCAGCTCATGGCAGTTCACTCATGAAATTCTGGTGGATTTGGCGCTGGATAATCCGACGATGGTGGCCGATCAAATGGAGCTGATTCTCGAGGGTTGTCTGAGCAAGCTGCTAGTGAAACGCAACGTGCAGGATGTGTCCACCGCGCGTCGTCTGGCAGAGGATGTGCTGAGTATCGCGCTGTGCCGACAGAACGGGGCACTGGCCTAAACTTTCGCAGGAGGCCCTTAAGCCCGTGCATCATGCAGGTCACGCAATCCTGAATACTGCTTTACCACCAGCGGGCACGTTGAGATTTTGCACACCCTGCCTGAAAAGCAAGCAATCAGTCACGATTGCTACGCTTTTTTGACGAAAGCCGTTGACGGCTGAAAGCCATTAAGGTTTAATGCGCCCCGTTGCCCGGATAGCTCAGTCGGTAGAGCAGGGGATTGAAAATCCCCGTGTCCGTGGTTCGATTCCGCGTCCGGGCACCAACATTCTGAAAACCCAGCTTATGGCTGGGTTTTTGCTTTTCTGCGTTTGACGTTTTCAAAACTTAATCCCTTAGCCCCCCCTCAACTTTATTATGTCCCACTTTAAGGACTTAAATCACCTTTAATCCTCATAAAGTGCTATATAAGGGACTCTACAATACATCCATTTATCATGACAATGATCCGATAGAGTCCTATAATTTGGACATTAAACGCATGACCGACGATAAAGTGTCTACATTGGGACTTTAAAGATATGACTACTCCTTCCGCATCTGCACTGGCTGAAGAAATTGGCCAGCGACTCAAGCAAGCCCGTCTAAATCGTGACTTAACGCAGACGGAGGTTGCTGAGCGCGCAGGTGTTGCACGTAAGTCTGTGCTCAATGCTGAAAAAGGAAAAGTGCCGTTCGATGTCTTTATCGCCATCATGGTAGCGTTGGATCTCACCGAAAAGCTGGAGCTGTTTCTGCCGCGTCAGGAGATATCCCCGATTCAACTTGCAAAGCTGCAGGGTAAACAAAGGCGTAGAGCTTCAGGACAACGAAAAGATAAACCGCTCAGGGAGGAGAAATCAGAATGGTAATGGAAGTTATCAATGTTACCTTTGCACAACAAGAAGTGGGTGCTTTCTGCAAAGCCGCTGTCTTAGATATTTAAACAGCATCAATGAACATAATCGCATCTAGATAAGCTGCAGGATGCCTCACGGCATCCTCAAACGACCTGCAACCGAAAATCTTCACCATTCATCCAAATGAAATAGAGAAACTTTTTAATGTCAAAGCAGAAAAGTTCGCCCATCGCCCGTAGGTAGTTCAACGTTCAAGCTCAGCTTTCCGCCTAATGCCTCAACATACTTTTTTAGGCTTGAGAGTTTTATATCATCGCCTCGGGCTTCAATAGCTGCTATGGCTGGCTGTGAAACGCCCATTTTCTCGGCTAACTGTACTTGTGAGAGCTCAAGCTCTTCGCGTAAGTGTCGTAATTGAACCTCAATAATTTTATCCGCGACTTTAGCCTTAATTCTCTTCTGTGATTCTGGAGATCGTTGTGCAATGAGTTCTTCCAGTTTAGGCATGTATTATTCCTCTCAAATGCTTGCTGTATTCTTGATCTGCTAATTTGATCATTGATCGGTAAAACCGCTTCTGATTGATCCCCGTTTTGTCCCCTGCACACAAGACGATCCCCTTCCTTCTGGGATCGAATGCGAAGAACGCCCGAACAGGCCTACCATTACTTTGCACGCGCAATTCTTTCATGTTTGCATATTGAGAGCCGATGATGGTGTCTACATCAGGCCGCCCTAAATGAGGGCCGAAGATTTTCAACACTTCCAGGCTTGCGAGTACATCTTCAATCATTTCATCATCCTGCGCTTTTAGCCACGCTGCAAAATGCTCCGTTGTATCAACGCTCCAGTTGTTCAAAAGTCCCTCACATGAACTGTAGTTTATACGCCTTGGATATAAACTAGAAGTTATATTTGAAACTTACCCTTTTTCAATACCTGAACGCTTAAGTGAGTTTGAAATAATGTTGAACTGAGATACATCGCGAACAAAACTGCAAACAGCCTGCAAAGTGCAGTTAGTCATAGGTCCCGCCCCTAAAGCTCAGAACCCATGAGCAGCATTCATAAGCTCATGCCAATTGGCCCTACAGTCATCAATGGCCTTCCCCGCTATGCTTGCCGCATCACTTATTCCTCAAGGCAGGAGAGACAATGAAAGAAATTATGGTGGTTATTGGCGCGGGTGCGATTGGACAAGCCATCGCGCGTCGCGTGAGTCAGGGCAAAACTGTGCTGCTGGCGGACCTCAATTCGAGAAAATGTGCGGCTGCCGCACAAACCTTACGTGATGCCGGCTTTACGGTAGAAACCAGCCAAGTCGATGTCAGTTCGCGCCAATCGATTCAACATCTGGTGCAGCAGGCCACTGCGCTGGGTGTTATCAAAGGAGTGATTCACTCGGCTGGAGTCTCGCCTTCTCAAGCCAGCCCCGCCACCATTTTACAAGTCGATCTTTACGGTACTGCCGTGGTGCTGGAAGAGTTCGGTCCGCACATGGCGTCAGGCGGTTGCGGAATCGTGATTGCCTCTCAATCCGGCCATCGACTGCCTGCGCTCACGGTTGAACAAAATGAAGCGTTAGCCATCACGCCAACAGAGGATTTGCTCAGCCTGCCATTTTTGCAGAACACCGCTTTCAGTGATCCTCTGTTGGCCTATCAATATGCCAAACGCGGTAACGCTCTGCGGGTTATGGCCGAAGCGACGAAGTGGGGCCAGCGTGGCGCGCGTGTCAACAGCATCAGCCCCGGCATTATCTTTACACCCTTAGCGAATGATGAGCTAAATGGCCCACGCGGCGCGGGCTATCGCAATATGCTGGCAAAATCACCCGTCGGTCGCGGCGGCACCGCCGACGAAGTTGCAGCGCTGGCAGCCCTCATAATAGGACCAGAAGGCGGCTACATCAGCGGCAGTGATTTTCTGATGGATGGCGGCGTGACGGCATCTTACTGGTACGGTGATTTGAAGCCTTGATTGATTTCCCCGCCGTACATGTCCTTCGGCGGGTTAAATATAAAATATGCAATACACCTGACCATACTTTAAATATATCTAGCCATAACCATATCCAATAAAATTATTAATCAGTAAGTTAAATACGGTGTGAATATTATTCCGTGATCCTGATTTTGTTAGCTGTAACAACGCATTCGTAACACATCACTAATCCTTTACACTCTCCTGAATTCAGAAAATCATTCATCACATGATCATCTACAAATAAAGTTAAATTTATTAACCGGCGAAATTTGCTGGTCATCCTTTATCGATCACAAGTTAATAACCCTGACAGGAGAAATAAAATGACCGCAGGAAATCGTATTTATTTACGCCGTCCCTCCGATGCTGAACCCTTACTGGAAGCGTTCCGCCGTTTACCCGCGGCGGTAGTCGCCGACTGCATGAGTCGCTTGCCTGCGCTATCGGCAGAGATCAGCCTGAAAACGGCGCCTAAAACCCCCATCATGTGCGGCCTGGCGGTGACGGTAAAAGCGCGCTCTGGCGATAACCTGATGTTGCATAAAGCGCTGGATATGGCCGGGCCGAACGATGTGATCATCCTGTCGAATGAGGGCGATCGTAGCCAATCGCTGATGGGCGAAGTGATGGCCACTTATGCCAGACAGCGCGGTATGGAAGGCATCGTGCTGGACGGCCCGGTGCGTGATATTGAGGGCTTATCACGTATGGATTTCCCGATTTATGCCGCCGGACATACGCCAGGTGGCCCTTTCAAAGATGGCCCAGGCGAAATCAACGTGCCGATTGCCTGCGGTAAAATTCACGTTTCACCTGGCGATATCGTATTAGGCGATGCCGACGGCGTGATCGTCATTCCCCGGCAGGATGCCGCGCGCATTCTCGAAGCGGCACAAGCTTACCTGATTGTTGATGAGCATAACTTTGAGCTGGCGAAAACCGGTTCACTGGAACGCGGTTGGCTGGCAGAAGCACTGCAAAACAAGCAGGTAGAAATTATCGATGATGTTTATCGATAAGCGCACGAGCGCTGTGTTATCCAGGTCGCCCGCTATGGCGACCTGGTATTGCAAACTGCGCAGCGGCTAACACACCGCATCACGGTGTACTGCTCACCATCGCCAATTTGCGCTGACGGTTTTCACGCCATACCGCAAAGATTCCTGCCAGTGCCACAATCGATGCACCGAAGAGGGTTGTCGTGCCTGGCAGACTATTAAGGAACAGATAGCCAATCAGCATCGACCACACCAGCGTAGTGTAATCAAACGGTGCCAGCAGCGAGGCATCAGCATAGCGCAGGCTGAGTGTCACCAGAATCTGTGCCAGACCGCCAAATAAACCACAGCCCACCAACAGCAGCCACTGCAAGCCAGTGGGCTTTATCCAGCCGAAAAATACCGTTGCCAGGCCAATCAACGTCGTCATCAGCGAAAAATAGAACACGATCGCGCCCGGTTTTTCGATGCCATTCAAAAAACGGATTTGCACATTCGAGGTGGCCGTACAGAGTGCGGCAATCAATGCAAAAGCAACACCAAGGCTGGCCGTGGTACTGCTGGCGCCACCTGCCGGCACGCCGCCGCTAGCCGCAAGACTGGAGGAGAGCATAATCAGTATGCCCGACAATCCCACCACCACGGCCACCCAGCGCGACACGCGCACCCGTTCCTTCAATAGCATCGCCGCCATGATTACTGTGAAAAGCGGTGCGGCGTAACTCAGTGCCGTGGCATCAGCCAGCGAGATATACACCAGCGCCAGATAGTTAAAATACATGCCGCCTGTGCCGGAGAAACCGCGAATGAAATGGCCAAACAAATTGCGCGTTTTGAGATTCTCCAGCACGTTCCCCTGCACTCTCAGCCAGATTAACAGGGGAAATAGCGCGATAAAGCTGCGGAAAAAAATCACTTCGCCGGTGGGGATAGCACCGTTCAGACCTTTAACACAGGCCAGCATCAGCGTAGCGCTGAGTGCAGCGAATATCTTTAATAACACGCCTAATCGGGGATTCATGCTCTCACTCTTTTCTCTCTACCACGTGCAATCGGCGGGGTTGCCGAGAGGACAACGCGGCTTACACTAGGGAGAAAAATGTGCGCTGGATAACACTTTTTCGCTCTGCCTGAATAGAAATAACTTATCGCCATCGGTCATATCATTTCCCTATTGCATAACACGCTTTCCCTCTTTTTCGCCGCAAAACAAAGCCGATATAGTCCAGAAAAGCGAGATTTTGCGCTCCCAAGCAGTATCCACCATTGAGGGAAAGCACATGACCATGAAAAGAGTGACCACCATTGGCTTGGCAATGCTGCCGTTGCTGGCTGTTTCGGCGGCGCAGGCAGATATGATGGCGAACATTAAATCGAGCGGTGAATTGAAATGCGCCGTTTACTCCGACGTACCGCCCTTCTCTTCGCCGGATCCACAAACGCGCCAGCTGGCTGGCATGGATATCGACCTGTGTCACGCTCTGGCCAAGCAGATGAACGTCAAACTGACTCTGGTGCCGACCTCTGTTGAAGCGCGTATCGCGGTGATCGCCACCGGCCGTGCCGATGTGTTGATTGCTAACCTGGCCTACACCAAAACGCGTGGTAATCAGATCCAGTTCAGCGATCCTTACTACGTGGCGAAAGAGATGCTGCTGGTGAAAGCGCCGCTGGCAGATAAACCACTGGACTATTTCAAAGGCAAACGTATCAGCGCCACCAAGGGCACCACGTCAGAGCAATCGATCCACATCAAAGGCGGTAAAGCCGTCACCTTCCAGGATTCTGCCTCCGCCTTCCTGGCGCTGGAGCAGAACAAATCGGTGGGCTTTGTCACTAACACCATGACCGGGATGAAAACCATCGCCCAGGCGAAAAAAGACGGCATCAATCTGGCGATGGTGAAAGAGCCGATGGCGCTGGAACCGATTGGTGTCGGCATGAAAAAGGATGAACCGGCCCTGCTGGCCAGCGTTAACAGCGGCCTGAAAGCGATGGACGACGATGGCACCATCGACAAAATCTGGAACACCTGGATTGGGCCAAATACCGAATACAAAATGGTGCGCGAAGAGCGCGTACAGCCGCTCTCCAGCCTGAAATTTGAACCACTGGAATAATCATGCCCGTGATGTCGCACTCTGATATCCAGCCCGCCAGCGCACCCGCGCTGGCTTGTTCCTCTGCGATCGCCCTTTCCACCATTGGCGCCCGTGCGTGGCTGGTGGAAGCACCGGGTGGATTTGATCTTTCCGCCCAGCGACGCATCTGGTCATTAGCGCGTTTGCTGCAGTCGGATGCGGCGGTTGAAGCCTTGATCCCCGGCGTCACTAATCTGCTGGTGCTGTTCCGACACATCCCCGAGGACGAAGCCGCCGTTCGTGCTTCGCTGCATGCCGCCTGGGATCAGGCACAGGCGATTAGCCCTCAGGGCAAACTGATTGAAATCCCGGTCTATTACGGCGGCGAGCACGCCACCGATCTGGATGCGGTTTGTCGTCACACCGGGTTCAGCGCACGCGAAGTGGTGCACCGTCACCATCAAAGCGAATACACCGTGTTTGCTCTTGGCAGCGCGCCGGGATTTGGTTACTTGCATGGGCTCGATCCGCAATTAGCCACGCCACGCAAGAAAGTCCCCTCGCTCAGCATGTTGAAAGGCACCGTTACCATTGGCGGCGCCCAGGCCGGTGTTTCAGCGCTGACCGGCCCCAACGGCTGGAACGCCATCGGTTTTGCCGAGCTGGAAGTGTTTGATCCAATGGCAGAATCCCCCGCGCTAATGGCACCGGGCGATCGTATCCGTTTTCTGCCGCAGAGGATTGAACTGTGATCGAAATTGAACAGAGCGGCGCCCTGAACACGGTTCAGGATCTGGGGCGTTTCAACTTCCGCCATATGGGCGTCTCGGTGAGTGGTGTGATGGATCCGCTGGCACTGCGCGCCGGAAATCTGCTGCTCGGCAATGAAGAAAATGCCGCCGCCATTGAAGTTCAGCTGTTCCCATTTCGTGTGCGTTTTTTGCAGGACAGCAGCATTGCGGTAACAGGTGCGGATTGTCGCGCCACTTTAGACGGTGCGCCGTTGCCGCCCTGGTGGGGCTGCGGCGTGCGTGCCGGACAGGTGCTGGAAATGCGTTACCCGCGCAGTGGCGCACGGGGTTATCTCTGTATAGCAGGCGGCATTGATGTGCCAATGGTGCTGGGTTCGCGCAGCACGGCACTTCGTGGTGGCTTTGGTGGCCTGGAAGGCCGCCCGCTGCAGCGTGGCGATCGGTTGGCGCTGGGTGAAACACAGGCATCCCCGTTGCCCAGCAGCGGTATTGGCATTGAGCCGCCCGACAGCGCCCTGCGTGCACATTTCCCGCGTAACAGCGCAGGTGAGATTCAGCTGCGCGCCATTCCATCCGGCGAATATCCCTTGTTTGCTGCCGATGCCGGTCGCTTCTGGCAGCAATCATGGCAGGTCTCCAATCAAAGCAATCGCACCGGATATCGACTGGCGGGCGATCCGATTTTCCCGTCAAAAACCATTGAGATGCGTTCTTACGGGTTGATTCCCGGCATTGTGCAGGTGCCGCCTGGCGGCGAGCCGATCATTCAGCTCAGCGATGCCAACACGGCGGGCGGTTATCCCAAGATCGCCGGGGTGATTGAGCAGGATCTGTGGCGTTTAGGACAGGTATTACCCGGCCAATCGATCCAGCTGATCCAGAGCGATACGCGTGAGGCGATCGCCATTGATCAGGAAGTCACACGCTGGCTGAGCCGCTTACGTGTGAGCTGCCCACCGCTGCGTAAAGCGTTAACCGCATAATTTTCCGAAGGAACCCAAACCATGAAGATTGATGTGAACTCCGATATGGGCGAAGGCTTCGGCGTTTATCAACTGTGCGATGACGCCGCGCTGATGAAAGTGGTCTCCTCAGCTAATATCGCCTGCGGATTCCACGCCGGCGATCCGGCGATCATGACCCGAATGGTGCGACTGGCGAAAGAGAATCGTGTCGGCATTGGTGCGCATCCTGGCTTGCCCGATCGCCAGGGCTTTGGTCGTCGCGAGCTGCCGTTCAGTGCCGAAGAGATCTGCCAGCAGGTCGCTTATCAACTCGGCGCGCTGACAGCGATTGCTCAGGCAGAAGGCACGAAGGTGTCGCACTTCAGCTTCCACGCTGCGATGGGCAATATCGTCAATCGCGACGAGGCATTAGCGCAGCAGGTCATGACGCTCGTCGCCCGTATCAATGCGGATCTGATTGTGTTCGCACAACCCGATACCATCATTGAGCGAGCGGCACAGGCAGTGGGCCTGAAAACCCTGACGCTGTTCCTCGCCGACCGCGCTTACGATGCACAGGGCCGTTTAGTGCCGCGTGGCATTGCCGGCTCGGTGATCAAAGAGGAAGCGGCGCTGCGTGCCCGCGTGCGGCAGTTCCTGCAGCATGGCACCGTCACCACCTTCGAAGGGGAAGTGATAGCCGTGCGTGCCCGGTCGATCCTGGTGCACAGCGATACGCCAGGCTCACTGGCCCTCGCCACCATCGTACGCAGTGAAATCGAAGCCAGCGGCCATCAGGTGGCGCCGGCGGCAGAGGTGCTTGCTCAATAAGTTTTTTTGAATCGCCCAAATAAAAATGGCTGCCCCATCGGCAGCCATTTTTTTCGCCTTTCGTTTAACGGCAGCCAGCGCAGAATGCCGCAATACGATCGCAGCCCGTCTCTAAGCGCTCCATGCTGGTGGCGTAGGACAAGCGGAAGTACGGGCTCATGCCATAAGCCGCACCCTGCACCGTCACCACATGCTGCTCTTCAATCAGCGCCAGCACAAAATCGGCATCGTTGCTGATGAAGCGTCCACCGGCACTGGTCTTGCCGATCAGCCCTTCAATGTTCACAAACAGATAAAATGCGCCTTCTGGCTTATGGCAGCGCAGGCCATCAATCGAGGTCAGACGCTCCAGCACGTAATCACGACGTTCACGGTAAATGCGTGCGCGCTCCTGCAACAGATCTTGTGGACCTTCCAGCACCGCCACCGCTGCCGCCTGCGTCAGGGTACAGACGCCGCCGCTGTTCTGGGTGTTCACATTGCTCATGGCTTTAATTAATGGCGCAGGACCACCGCAAAAGCCCAGACGCCAGCCTGTCATCGAATAGGCTTTCGATACGCCGTTCACCGTCAGTACACGGTCATACAGGCGCGGTTCAACCTGCGCCAGGGTATAGAAACGCACATCGTCATAGATCAGATGTTCATAGATATCATCCGTCATAATCCACACCTGTGGATGGCGCAGCAGCACGTCACCCAGCGCCTGCAACTCGGCTTTGCTAGCCACCGAACCGGTTGGGTTGCTCGGATAGTTCAGCAGCAGCCATTTGGTCTTGTCAGTGATCGCCGCATCCAGATCCGCTGGCAGTGGTTTAAAGCCATTCTCCTGCGCACACGGCAGCGGCACCGGAACACCACCGGCAAATTTCACGATATCGGCATAGCTGATCCATGACGGCGTGGGGATCACCACTTCGTCGCCCGGATTGATGGTCGCCAGGATGGCGTTAAAGATGATCTGCTTAGCGCCACCGGCCGTCAGAATCTGGCTGACGTCATACTCCAGTTGGTTATCCCGTTTGAATTTCAGCTGGATAGCTTTGCGCAGCGCAGGCGTACCGTCGGTCGGTGGATAGCGCGTGTCGCCCGCGCGTGCAGCGGCGTAGGCGGCTTCAATCGCATGTTCCGGCGTGGGGAAATCCGGTTCGCCGGTAGAAAGTGCTACCACATCAACGCCCTGCGCCGCGAGATCGCGCGCTTTTTGGGTCATGGCAACGGAGGCGGAAACGGTCACATTCTTTAAACGATCGGCTATCTCGGGCATGTTCAATCCTGGGTTCGGGGGATGTCAGTTTTCCCTGAGCATAGGATTAGGGCCGAAGCCACGGATAATAGTGCTTTGTTGTGGTGATATAACACAAAGCGATGACTGGACCGACTGCACACTTCTGCCATAAAGGCGGCAGATTGACTCAGAATTGCGCGACAGGTCACGCCCGCACGCCTGACGGGATGTTAATAAAGTGTTACTTTCTTTCCCAGATTACATCCCGAACCCACGATTTTCCTTGCCCGTCACTGGCAATGCTGATGGGTCAACTGCACTCATTCGGTGCAGCGCTGCATTTTTCAACACCCGCCATGCCGGCGGCTCACTAGCTCAGCACCAGCCTCAGGAGGCCCGGTAGCCGTACCCTCCTGTCTGAGTTCAATAACGAAAGCTTATCCTGGCATCAACTTTGCTTGATGAGCATATGCGTTCTGTTTGAGGGAAGTGTCCATGAATCTTCGTCGCCTGAAGTACTTTGTTAAAATTGTTGACGTCGGAAGCCTGACGCAAGCTGCCGATATCCTGCATATAGCCCAACCCGCGTTGAGCCAGCAGCTGGCTACGCTGGAAGGTGAAGTCAATCAACAGCTGTTGATTCGCACCAAACGCGGTGTCACGCCTACTGAAGCCGGGAAAACACTCTATTCCCATGCACAGTCCATTTTGCGCCAGTGCGAACAGGCGCAAAGTGCGATTGATCTGGTCGGCGCTGCGCTGAGTGGCAGCGTTTCCGTCGGGCTGGCACCGGGCACAGCGGCGCAAAACCTGGCGCTACCGCTGATGATGGAAGTGCAGCAGCAGCATCCTGGCATCGTGCTCTATTTTAACGAGAACTTCGGCACCACCCTGAGCGAGCTGATCATGAACGGGCGTATGGATATGGCGGTGATTTACGATCATCGCACCATCCATGGCCTGCGCTTCATGCCGCTGATGAAAGAAGATCTGTGCTTCGTTTGCCCGTTCAGCCTGGCAAAACCGGTGAAAGAGATCCCGCTGTCACAGGTCGCGCAATATGATCTGTTCCTGCCACGTATCTATAACATCATGCGCAAAGTGCTGGATGACGCCTTCGTGCAGAACAATCTGCAGTACCGCGTGAAGTGCGAAATTGAGTCGCAAACCACCCTGAATGCGGCGTTGAGTGCCGGTCTGGGCACCACCATCATGCCGGAATCCGCCGCACGCGCGATGCTGAAAAATGGGGATACCTGGATGGCGAAGATCATCGAGCCGGATGTGCAGGCTTCGCTGTCGTTCTGCATGTCAGATCATCTGCCGCTGTCCCAGCCTGCTGAAGCAGTGAAATCCATTTTGCTGTCGCTAATGTCGCGCCGCAACGTGGAGAATCATCCACTGACCCTGGTGGGATAAGACCCGCTTATCACCGCAAAGCGAAACCCTCTTACTGCCCGTCTGACGAACGCGCTAGATTGATTCGGTCTGTTGCCCGCTTCGGCGGGCGTGTTTCGCTTTGACGGGAACCCCATGGAAAAAACTGCGATACCGCTGCCGACGCTGCGTGCGTTGGCGCGCAAGATGCAACGATCCGGCCTTAACAGCCTGGCGTTAGAGGGCAAACAGTGGTCGGTGCGTCTGACGTTTGACCCGCCCTCCTTCTCATCCCCAACGGAGATCCCGACGCAAGCGTGCCCGCCCGTGACGCATCGCATTGGCGCGCCCCTGCCCGGCACACTGCTGCGTCGCCACCCACACAGCCAGCAAGATTTTGTCCAGCCTGGACAGCAGGTAGAACCTCAGGATCTGCTGGCGATGGTGCAGGTCGGCCTCCTGTACGTGCCGGTGCTCAGTCCCTGCAAAGGGCGGGTGCAGCCATTCCCCTCTGCAACGCGATCTGCGGTTGAATATGATGAAGAAATTCTTATTCTTCAATCAGATAATTAATCATTAATCCGGTTATAAGGGGCTCTTATCGCCTCACAGTTTTTATGTCTTATGCCCTTGCGGCATAACTGCATAAAGTCAAAAAAGACCCATTACGCCGGACACACACCTGGCGAGACGAGGAAACACAAATGCCATTCTCAGATTACAAAACCGCGCTGGTGACCGGCGCATCGGCTGGTATGGGCGAAGCGATTGTTGAGCGCCTGTGCAAAGAAGGGATCACCGTGCACGCGGTGGCACGTCGTAAAGAGCAACTGGCCGCGCTGGCCGATCGCACTGGCTGCATCCCGCATGCCGTGGATGTCAGTGACGTCAATGCGCTGACCGCGCTGTGCAAAGACCTGGAAATCGATATCCTGGTCAACAATGCAGGTCTCTCTCATCCTGGTTCGATTCTTGATGCCGACGAAGACGTGGTAGAAACCCAGGTCGATGTCAATCTGCGTGCCGTGCTGCACCTGTGCCGCTTGCTGGTGCCGGGCATGATGGCGCGTGACCGTGGCCACGTGTTCAACATCACCTCGATTGCCGCCATCTACAACTTCAACGGCAACTCGGTGTATCACGCCACCAAAGCCGGGGTGCATGCCCTGTCACGCCAGCTGCGCGTGGACTGCTATGGCAAACGTGTGCGCATCACCGAAATCTGCCCAGGCCGCGTCGCCACTGATATTTTCGGCAACGTTTCAGGCGATCACGATGAGGCGCGTCGCCGCTTTATCGATGGGTTCGAACTGCCGCAGGCCAAAGATATTGCCGACTGCGTGGCCTTTGCGCTGTCTGCGCCAGTCGCCGTCAACATCGGCAACATCGAAATTACCCCGACGCTGCAGGTGCCGGGCGGTCTTTCCACTATGCGACCGGGCGACCGCACCGCGTAAAACCGTACAATGAGGTAACTGTATGGCACTTGATTTCAGCAGTGTGATAACCGGCCATTACGGCCAGATGATCGTTGACGGAACGGTGGTCACCCTTGAACTGGCATTGGGTGCCTGGCTGCTGGCGATGGTTCTCGCCCTGCTATTGGTGGTGGTCCGCCTGACGGAGAATCGTCTTGCCGTTGGGCTGGTTAAGGCGTATGTCTCCTATCACCGCAATGTGCCCACGCTGATTCAGTTGATGATGTGGTACTTCGCGATCCCCACCCTGCTGCCGGAATCGCTGCAGATGATGATCGTTGACTACAACGCCGAGTTTTTATTTTCTCTTATCGCGCTCGGGCTGTGTCAGGCCGCTTACTTCTCTGAAGATATCCGTAGCGGCCTGCGGGCCATTCCAGACGGACAGAATGAGGCCGCCCGCGCGCTTGGCATGAGCTATGTCCGCGCCATGCACTCGGTGATTTTGCCGCAGGGTGTGCGCAATGCGCTGCCATCCGTGGTCAATCACACCGTGCTGCTGTTCAAAAACACCAGTCTGGCAATGGTGATTGGCGTGGCAGACCTCACCTATGTGACGCGTGATATCGAGAATCAAACCTTCCGTACCTTCGAATCCTACTTAGTGGCAACCGTGGGTTACCTGTTCTTCTCCCTGCTGCTGATGGGCTTGGGCGCGCTGCTGGCCCGCCGCTTCCAGCGCGTTTACGCGAGGTAATGGCGATGTTTGAGATCTTCACCATTTTGCATGACAACGGCATGCTGCTGTTAATGGGCCAGTATCCTAACGGTCCGCTGGGCGGCGTACTCTGTACGCTTTTGATCTCCGTGCTGGCAGTACTGCTGGCCTTCCCCATCGGTGTGTTGCTCGGCCTGGCGCGTCTGTCGCCGTGGCGCTGGCTGAGCTGGCCCGCCACCTGTTGGGTGTATCTGCTGCGCGGCATTCCGCTGATGATGGTGGTGTTCTGGACCTACTTCTGCGTCCCGTTGCTGATTGGCCACAACATCAGCGGCTTCGCCACCATGCTGTGTACGCTGGTGATTTACGAAAGCGCCTACATCGCTGAGATCGTGCGTGGCGGCATTCAGGCACTGCCGCACGGCCAGTATGAAGCGTCACGCGCGCTGGGTATGAGCCACCTGAAAACCCTGCGTTTAGTGATTCTGCCGCAGGCGCTGTTTAACACTTTGCCGAGCCTGGTGAGCCAGCTGGTTTCGATCATCAAAGACTCCACGCTCGGCTACGTGATTAACGTGCCGGAGCTGACCTTTGCCGCTAATCAGGTCAGCAATCAACTGCTGACCAAACCGTTCCAGGTGTTCGCCATTGTGGCGCTGAGCTACTACATCATCTGCTTTAGCCTCACCTGGCTGGCTAACAAACTTGAAGCGCATATTGCGCAGAAACGTCGCCAACCGCCGCAGGCGAATCCCAGCGTAGCGCCCGCGGTGATGCTGACTAAAACCTCTTCGCAATAAGGAACCACTATGAGCCCGATGATCATGTTTAACCAGGTCAACAAATGGTACGGCGCGTATCAGGCGCTGACTGACCTGAGCGCCGAAATCAATACCGGTGAAGTGGTGGTGGTGTGCGGTCCTTCCGGGTCGGGGAAATCCACCTTGATCCGCACCGTTAATCGCCTGGAACCGATTGATAATGGCCAGATCGTGTTTGATGGCACCGACATTCACGGCAGCAGTACACGCCTCAACCATCTACGCACCCGCATTGGATTTGTGTTTCAGAGCTTCAACCTGTTCCCCCACGTCTCGGTGGCAGAGAACATCATGATGTCACCCATGAAAGTATTGGGCGTGAAGCGTGCCGAAGCGCGTAAACAAGCGGGTGAGTTGCTGGAGCGCGTTGGCTTATCACACAAAGCAGACGCCTATCCGGCGCAGTTGTCTGGCGGCCAGCAGCAGCGCGTGGCGATTGCACGTGCGCTGGCAATGAAGCCGCCGGTGATGCTGTTTGATGAACCGACCTCGGCACTCGATCCTGAAATGGTCGGTGAAGTGTTATCGGTGATGCGCAGCCTGGCGCAAGAAGGGATGACGATGATGTGCGTGACGCACGAGATGAATTTCGCGCGTGAAGTGGCGGACACCATCTGGTTTATGGATCAGGGGCAAATTCTGGAAAAATCGACGCCAGAGAAGTTCTTCACCCAACCGCAGCACCCACGTGCCCAGCGCTTCCTGAGCGATTTGCGTTCGCATTGATGCATCCCGGTCGGCAGAGCCGCCGACCGGTTTGTTGACTTCATCTCAATCAGCAATCCACCCACACCGCACCGGCATCCGCTGACTTCACGCACTGCTCTACCCAACGCACGCCCATCAATCCGGCATGCACATCGGGATACCAGAAGTCAGCCAGAAACGCCTCATCACCGCGATCGGTGGCATCCATCGCCAGCGCAAAACGGCGATAGAGATTCGACCAGGCTTCAAACAGCCCCTCCGGATGGCCGCCGCCGATACGGTCATCAGCCAGCGCACTTTTGTGCAGATAGCCCATACCACGCTCCAGAATCTGCAGCGGCTCACCCTGCACTTCATAGCGCAATTGGTTCGGCTGCTCATCCCACCACTCCAGACTGGCCTTCTCACCAATCACCCGCACTTTCTGGCCGTGCATCGAGCCACAGTTCACTGCCGAGGCCCACATGGTGCCAACCGCGCCGTTGTCGTACTCCATCATCACAAAGGCGTTATCTTCCAGCGGCGCACGGGTTTTCACGAAGCTCTGGCGGCTGCACAACAGACGTTTCACCTGCAGTTTCGGCACCATGGTTTCGGCGATAAACAGCGGGTGCGTCGCCAGATCGCCCAGCACATAGCTGGGGCCAACAAAGCGTGGATCGACGCGCCACCTGGTACTTTCGTTTTGCAGTTCGACCGCTTCGTTATGGAAACCGTGCGCGAACTGCATATTGATAATGCGGATCTCACCCAGCAGCCCTTCCGCGATCATCTCGCGCGCCTGTTGGATCAGCTGATGGCCGGCATAACCGTAAGTCACACCGATGATCTTCTTCTTCTCGGCGCAGAGTTTTTCCAGCTCGTCCGCTTCTTCCGTGGTGAAGCACAGCGGCTTCTCACACACCACATGCAGACCGGCATTGAGTGCCGCACGGCAAATGATGAAGTGGGTATTGTTCGGCGTGGCAATCGAAACGGCTTCGATGCCGTCTGCACGCGCCGCTTCCGCCGCAAACATCGTTTCATAATCCGGATAGCAGCGATTTGCGTCGACGCCCAGTGATACGCCAAACGCACGACCGCGTTCGGCGTTAAAATCAAATGCGCCCGCCTGCAACACAAAGTTGCCATCACGCAGTGCCGATGAACGATGGATGTAGCCAACCTGACTGGTACCGCCGCCGCCCACCATGCCCCAGCGCAGTGAACGATCCAGAGCTTTAATGCCGTTAATCATGATGATCTCCTCAGAATCCGACCGATTGCAGGTAGTGAAGGCTGGCAGTGACGTCGCGCAGGCTAGTGTCGGCGTTGCGCGGATCGCGCTCCTGCTCGATGGTGATCCAGCCCTGATAGTTGCGCTCAGCGAGAAACGCGCGCACTGCCGGATAATCAATCGCGCCTTTGCCAATCGGGCACATCACCCCTTCGGCGCAGGCGGCAAAGAAGTCCACGCCACGCGCAATCACATCGCGCCAGACTGCGTCATTCACATCTTTAAAATGCAGGTAATCGATGCGATCCCAGTAACGGCTCAGATAAGGGATCGGATCCATACCGGAGTAGTAGAGATGCCCGGTGTCGAGACACAAACCGGCTACCTCGTGTGGAATGTCCTGCACCAGTTGCTCCAGCTCGTCGGCGAACTCAATACAGCCGCCCGCATGCGGATGGATCACCGCGCGCACGCCATACTCATCCCAGGCAATCTGGCTCAGGGTGGTGATGTGCTGCATCATGCGCTGCCACTCTTCACTGGAGAGGCGCGGCGCTTTATCTAACTGCCCGGCAAATCTGGCACGCTCAGGGTTACCGAAATCGATAATCACCAGGTAAGGTGCGGGCAGATTATCCGCGTGGGTTTTCTCGGCAGTAGGAACCTGCGACAGGTTGCGACAGATGTTGTGTGTCAGTTCAACCATCGCCGGGAAATTGGCTTCGCTGACCAGATCGTCAAAGATCGTGCCCGCCACCAGTGAAAGCTGATGGGCTTCCAGCTGGTGACGCAGTTCAGCGGCATCGGTCGGCAGATAGGTCCACGGACCCAGCTCAATGCTTTTGTATCCGGCCTGAGCGGCTTCCGACAGGACTTTCTGCCAGGGCGGCAGGAAAGGGTTTTTAGGATCGTCGACACCCCAGCTGCAGGGCGCATTAGCAATGTGAATCGTCATGATCGTTCCTTGCGGTGTTGGATAGCGCAAGTATCAAATAAAAATTTCACCCACAGCAATCATGAAACATTCATTTTTTGATAGCGATCATGTTATTTTTTATCATTAAAATGATAGATAATCTATCAAGTTCATAGCTGGCGCCACTTTCAGGCCAACCACTCAAGTACTGCCAACGCATTCTCGGTCAGCCAGCCGGAGAGCGAATCAGGCTGACGCTTCTCATCGCGTCGCCAGATTTCGGTGCTTAGAGGCTAAAGATTCTCACGCGTGATGATCTCAAACGGCAGCGTGACCTGAGAGAAATGCTCCCCTGATTCGACAGTTTGTTGAGTCGTGCGGACAAATTGCCGCACCATTTCCTCAATTTCATGGCGAATCATCACGGTGATTGTGCCGTCAATCAGTGCCAGTTCGCCCTCTTTCACCGGGCCGTGACAGATTAACGCCACCTTGCGCTGCGGCTGCTGGCGTAACGCATGAATCACGCCTTCAATACCGCCACAGGGCGCGTAGATTAAGGCGAGATCGGCATGCTCTTCCAGCAACTGACGCGTGGCGTGATAGCCGCCATCAATCGACTCATGGGTTTTCAGCGGCTCTAATACGCGTCGGGTGCTGTCCTGCTCGCGCAGATAGGAGCGGAAGCTGATTTCGCAGCTCTCCTGACAGGTAAAACGATGGTCGCCCACCAGCACGCCCACCGATCCCGGCTGATGCAGCAAATGCGAGGCCACCCAACCGGCAGTGCGTCCGGCTTTCTGATTATCCAACCCGAAATACCCCGCATGTCCGCAGGGCGAGAAGTTGGAGAACAGGGCGTAAACCCGCACGCCCTGGCGTGATATCTGCTCGATGGCATGGCGGATCAGTGGGTGATCCAGCGCGACTAAGCCAATCACATCCACCTCTTGCGCCAGCTTGTGCAGTGAGGCCACCACAGCTGCCACATCATCAATGTCATGCCAGTAAAACCGTGGCTCACTGCCCGCAGGATGCAACGGTTGCGTCTGTTGTCTGAGGGCATCTGTCAGCGAGTGATAGAACGAATACGATTTTGATAGCAGCACAAAACCCATGCGCAGCGTCACGTGCGCGGACTGCGACTCAGCGCTGACAGGCATAACCGGCGCCATGCGATAACCCAGTCGGTTGGCAGCTTCTAACACCTTCTGCTCGGTGGCCGCTCGAACCGGAGCCCGCCGATTCAGTACCCGATCCACCGTGGCGACGCCAACGCCAGCCGCATTGGCGATAGCGTTCATGGTGATTTTGCTCATCAACAGATTCCAGTTTGATAGTAAGTTATCAAAATAATGCCCGAAATGGACCGGGAGTGCGAAGACATTGCGGAGTAAATCGTCATCAAATCTCAATATTTGATAGAGAATCTCTCAGTAATTTGATCGTTATCGCAAAAATGAAATGATTCATTTCATTAAATTACCTACCGGAATAAATGTTTGATATTTTCCTGTTCGAGGACAGAGGTGAGGGCTGATGGATTTGCATCAGTAAATCCATAGAGGCGGCGGTCGCGCCTTTCTATAGTGAAAGCGATCTGCCTTATCGGCTCCCGGCACATGAACGACTCAATAATAACGGAGATGATATGTTCCCTCAGACCCTACCTGCACCTCGCCGTCCCCTTGAAAACCAGATCCCCGCGCTGCGCTGGGGCATTGTTGGACCCGGCTGGATCGCCGACCACTTTGCCAATGCGTTGCGTCATCATACTCAGCAACAGCTGGTGGCCGTATCGTCACGCAGTCTGGAGAAAGCACAAGCTTTTGCCAGCAAATGGGATATCCCGCACGCCGTTGAAGGCCTTGACGCACTGCTGAGCCGCCAGGACATTGATGTGGTGTATATAGCCACACCGCACAATCATCACTTTCCTGATGGGCTGCGCACGCTGCAAGCGGGCAAGCATGTGCTGATTGAAAAGCCGCTGGCGCTCAATGCACAGCAGGCGTTGCAGTTACAGCAGGAAGCGCACAAACAACAACGCTTGTGCGTAGAAGCGATGTGGTGTGATTTTGCGCCGAAATACGATGTGATCCGTCAATTGCTGGCCGATGGCGCGTTAGGAGATGTTCATACATTGATCGCCGATCATGGTGAATATTTCACCCAGGATCACCGCATTTTCAATCTCGATCTGGCGGGCGGGCCGATGCTGGATCTCGGCAGCTATTTGATCGGCTTCAGCGTGCTGGTCGGCGGCGCACCCGACAGCATTGTGGCGCAAGGCCAGCCTGCACCTGGCGGTGTGAATGGGCAAACATCAATGCTGCTGACCCACGGCAACGGCATGCACTCAGTGCTCAACACCACGCTGTTCAGCAACACACCGGGCACTGCCGTGATCGCCGGTCGTGATGCCACGCTTTATCTCGACGGCCAGTTCTATGCGCCGGGCAATTTCCGTCTCACTTCCAGCGATGGCCGCCATACGCTGCGCTGGGAAGAACCGACTAATCGCTATATTCAGCTCTGTCATGAAATCGAACATACCGCCTGGTGTATCCACCAGGGGCTGCTTGATTCGCCTGTCCGTCCGCTGGCCACCTCACTGGCCACGCTGCACGCCATGGATGAAGTCAGGAAGCAGATCGGTGTGGTGTTTAATGAAGAGCGCACCGCTTAACGATCAGGAGAACAATATGAAAATCGCTTTTGATGTAGATGTCATCAGAGAAATGGGCATCACACGCATGGTGCATCAGGTGGCCGAATGGGGTTACAAGTACATCGAACAATCGCCCCATCCACAGATCAATCCGTTTTATAAACACCCGAAAGCCAGCCGGGAAATCATGCGCGAGTACAAAAATGCGCTGAATGCCACTGGCGTGGAAATCTCATCGTTTATCACGGTTTATCGCTGGTCAGGCCCGGACGAGTTGCGTCGTCAGGCGGCGGTGAAGAACTGGAAACGCATGATCGAGATCGCCGTCGAGATGGGGGTGCAGGTGATCAATACCGAACTCTCCGGCAACCCGAACGAGCCGGAGATTTGTGAAGAGATGTTCTATCGCTCGATGGATGAGTTACTGCCAATTATCGAACGTGAAGGTATCCGCGTCGAAATTCAGGCACATCCGTGGGATTTCTGCGAACAAAGCAACGAAACGGCAGATATCGTCAAATCGTTCCGCAGCGACAACGTCAAATACATCTATAGCGCACCGCACACCTTCTACTACGACAAAGGCGTGGGCGATGTGAAAAACATGCTGCACTACGCGGGCGACGATCTGTCGCATATGCTGATTGCCGATACCATGAACCACACCAAGCACTGCCGCTATATCGTCAACCCACCGGGTGTCGACGCCACCATCCACCAGCACGTGGCGGTGGGTGAAGGGGAAGTGAACTTCGATGCGCTGTTTGAAGCGCTGCGCGAGATGGATTTCGCCAACCGCACCTATAAAGTCGGGGGAGAGTCGATTATCTCGGCGGCGCTGTTTGGCTATCCTGAGAAGATGAAATATCAAGCGGTGGAAACACGTGAATTAATTGAGCGTGAGCTGCTGAAATAAAGTTGAAGGCGCGGCCAGTGTGCCGCGCCCTGCCATCAAATGGCTACCCACTCCACTTCTGTAAATTCACCTCGCGTCAGCGATAACTGTGCCGCCTCGGCAATCGCCTGCGCGCGCAGACCGTCGATCAATCCCGGCAGCCCTTCGATTTTCTCTCCGCCGATGTGGCGTACAAACGCATCCAGATGGGTGTAGTAGGTCTCTTTCACCCGACTAAACCAGTCTGTATACAAGCCGGGCTGAGTGATGCCTTTGCCCTGATAAAGTGTGGCACCCCGCGCTGACTGGCTCTCTGAAGCCAGCATCCCTTCACTGCCCATCACGCTGATGCGTTCGTCGTAGCCGTAAGCCGTGCGGCGGGTGTTATCCAACTGCGCCAGCGCGCCCTGCTGCATGCGCATGATTAGCACCGAGGTATCAACGTCAAAATCGCGGATCTCCGGCATCGCCAGCGCCGCGCCCAGTGCACCAACGGTGCTGACTTCATCTTCTGTCAGCCAGCGCAGCAGATCGAAAAAGTGAATCGCCTGATCGCGCATCTGACCGCCAGAGGCTTGCAGATAGCTGATTGGCGGCAGTTCTGACGCGCGGCACACCATCTGAATCAGCTCGGTACAGCCAATCAGCCCCTGTTTCAGCTGGGATTTAAGTTGCTGATGACTGTGGTCAAAACGACGGTTAAAGCCGACGGTAACGGGAACCTGCACCGGTGAGATTTTTTCCACGACTTCCCGCGCGCGCTGCAACGACAGGTCGATCGGTTTCTCGCAGTACACCGCTTTGCCCGCCAGCACTGCCTGCTCCAGCAGTTCGGCATGGGTTGGCGTAGCGCTGGCGATCAGCACCGCGTCGATCCCATCACTGCTCAGCGCCTGCTGCACGCTGGCCGCTTTTGCGCCATAGCGCTGTGCCACCGCTTCGGCACGTGACGCATCAATGTCACACACCAGCGCCAGCTCAACGCCAGGATGCGCCGCCAGGTTGGCAGCGTGCACCTGGCCGATAAATCCACTGCCAATCAAGGCAAAACGTTGCGGAGTCCGCATTTTAACGCTCCTTTTGTTCACACTTCGGAATAGCCGATGTTGTCAAAATAGCGCTTTCTGGCAGGCTAGCTGTACGCGGTTTTTGATGGAATTACCTCAGATGAAAGCACTGACGCTGGCGGAGCTGGCGAAGCAAGTAGGCGTGGGCGTGGCCACGGTTGATCGGGTACTCAACGATCGCGGTGGTGTGTCCCCGGCGATGACAAAAAAAATTCTGCAGGCGGCGCGGGATGCGGGTTTGAAGCGTATTTTGCCAGAGGAGCATCGCCATAGCTGGCAGATCGAAGTGCTGCTCAGCGGCAACGGCTCGTTCTTCTTCCAGCAGCTGGCACAGGACTTTGCCCGACTGGCTGATGAGCTGGGCTATCGTCGACTGCGCCTGCATCGCACGTTGATCCCGGAAAACGCCCCCGAGAAGCTGGCGGCACACATTGCGGCCAGCAGTAAAAAGATGGATGCGCTGATCGTTTTCGCCCATGAAAATCCGCTGATTTATGATGCCTTAGCGGCGTGTCAGGCACGCGGCGTACCGGTGATCACCATGGTCACAGATCTGCCCAATGCGGCACGTCTGTGTCACGTCGGCATCGATCAATACAAAGCCGGACGCACCGCCGGATTGATGCTGGGCAGTATGATCAAAGCACCGGGCGATGTGGTGCTGGTGAGTGGCCGCGCCGACTATTCGGCGCATCGTCAGCGCATTGAAGGTTTTCAAACCGTGCTGGCGGAGCGTTTTCCGCAGCTCAGGTTACGGGAAGTTTTGGCCGGGCAGGATGAACGCGATCGCATTAGCCGCCTGCTGGAGAAAACCCTGGCCGGATCGCAAAATATCGTCGGACTCTACAACACCGGCCTCGGCAATACGCAGATTCACGAAGCGCTGGCGCGCCATCGACTCGGCGGCAAAGTGGTGTACGTGACGCATGAACTTTATGCCACCACGCGCCAGCTTTTTGAGAAGCGCGTGCTGACGCTAACACTCGATCAAAACACCCTGCGCCATGCTCAGCTGGCGCTCACCTTATTGCTAAAACATCTCGAAGAGGGTGAACAGCCTGACACCTACCAGTCCGGCAAAGTCGACTTTATGCTGTTTACGCAAGAGAACTTCGCATAATCACACTTTGCATCTCACCGCCAGCGCGGTTAAATCGCCTTCATCTGTCGCTGCTACACTCAGTAGCAGCAAAAAACGCAATCACAACAAGGCGAAATCATTATGTCGGAAAATCAGTATCAGCCCGCGAAAGTCTGGACCTGGGACCCGGAAGCCAAAGGTAACGGCGCAAAAACCAACCGTCCGTTCGCCGGGCCGACGCATGAGAAGACCCTGCCGGTGGGCAAACATCCGCTGCAGCTCTATTCACTGGGGACGCCAAACGGCCAGAAGGTCACCATCCTGCTGGAAGAGTTGCTGGCCGTCGGGGCAAAAGAAGCCGAATACGATGCCTGGCTGATTCGCATCGGTGATGGCGATCAGTTCTCCAGCGGTTTCGTTGACGTGAACCCGAACTCCAAAATTCCGGCACTGAGTGACCACTCAGTCACGCCACCGCTGCGCGTGTTCGAATCAGGCAACATTCTGCTGTATCTGGCCGAGAAATTTGGTCACTTCATCCCGGCGGATATTGCAGGCCGCACCGAAACCCTGAACTGGTTGTTCTGGCTGCAGGGCTCTGCGCCTTACCTTGGCGGCGGCTATGGTCACTTCTATTTCTACGCACCAGAAAAAATCGAGTACGCCGTCAACCGCTTCACGCTGGAAGCCAAGCGTCAGCTGGATGTGCTGGATCGTCAGCTCGCCAATAACCGTTTCCTCGCCGGTGAGGAATACACCATCGCCGATATCGCCACCTGGCCGTGGTACGGCAACCTGGTCCTGAACAACATCTATGGCGGCGGCGAGTTCCTTGATGTGCAGTCGTACAAAAACGTGGTGCGCTGGGCTAAAGAGATCGCTGAGCGTCCAGCGGTGATTCGGGGTCGCAAAGTGAATAAGGCATTTGGTGCCGAACCACAGGATCAACTGCTGGAACGCCACGATGCCTCTGATTTCGATACCAACACCGAAGACAAACGTCAGGCGCGAGGAGAGCAGTAATGGCCGCTTATGTGGTGATGATTAAAGACGAAACGCTGGATAAAGATGAGCTGGCGACCTACGCGCAGAAAGCCGGTGAGGCACGCGGCGATCATCAGATCACGCCGCTGGCATTTTATGGCGATCTTGAAGTGCTGGAAGGCCGTGAGGCGGAAGGCGTAGTGGTGCTGGAATTTGCGGATATTGATGCAGCAAAAGCCAGGTACCACAGCCCGGCGTATCAGGAAGCGAAAGCCCATCGGGTCAAAGGCGCGAACTATCGCGTGTTACTGGTCAAGGGTGTGGCTTAATCTGCCAACAGGGGCGCACTTCAATCGGTGCGCCCTGCCAGCCAGAGAGGTCGAGATTTGCTCGTCTCGCCGATCAATCCAGTCTGAATAGCGCAATCGCCTGCTGCAACCGATTCGCCTGCTGTTGCTGCTGATGCGCCACTTGCAAGGTTTCCGCCACGTGCTGAACGTTGTGATGCACGCTGTGATCGATGCTGTTGATGCTCTGCTGAATCTGCTCGATGCTCAAATTCTGCTGTTCACTCATCTCAGACAACTCGGTGACCAGCTGTGACAATCCGCTGATGCTGCTGTGAATATCACGCATGGTCTGTGCAGCATGTTCAATCTGCACGGTGCCATGTTCGGTGCTCAGGCTGCTGGCATCCATCAGTTGGCGAATTTCGCGCGCAGCATTCTCGCTGCGCATCGCCAGATTGCGCACTTCGCTTGCCACCACGGCAAAACCACGCCCCTGACTGCCGGCGCGCGCCGCTTCTACTGAAGCATTCAGAGAAAGAATATTGGTCTGGAAAGCGATGCCGTCGATCAATGCTAAAATCACTTTCACCCGCTGTGACTCTTCGCTGATTTTCGCCATTGAGCTCATCGCCGACTGGATATTTTCCTCTCCGTGCGTGGCCACCGCACGTGCATCCCGCGCGAGTTCGCTTGCACTCTGTGCTTTGTCACGCGTTAAGCTGGCAGCAATGCTGATTTCCGTCATCGCACTGGCCGCGACTTCCAGTGCCTGCGCCTGTTCATCGGTGCGGGTCGACAGTTCAGCGTTGCGTTGCAATATACTTTCAGACTCCGTCAACAAGGCGCTCACGCCGAGACTCACCTGATGAAGCGTGCCATGCATGGTGCCCAACGTGGTACTGAAGGTGCGGGCGAACGGGCTTTCACTCTGCTGGCTATCCGCATTCAGCGTCAGATACCCGGCCTGCTGATTGATCCGTGAGGCTAGCTCCGCGACTTCACTCGCGGAACGTGCATCGGCGGCCATCTGACGCGCAATCACCAGCAAGATGGCGGTCTGCGCCACCACAAACAGGGCATGAAACACCACCATGTCCCAGCCCGGATGATGGAACACCACCACGCCGAAAAGATCGTTTTCCTGCAGATAATTAAACAGAATGTGATGCGTGGCCGCTGCCGCCGCGCCCATGATCAGTGGACGGATGTCGCGCCACGCCAGCAGCACCGACATCAACACAAATACCGAGAAGTGATATTCGGTTTCACCACCGCCGAGTTGAATCAGTAAACCTGCCCAGCCGATCAACAGGGCTGAGAGCACCAACCTTGAAGTCAGCGTGCCGCGCAGGACGGTGCCAAAGAAGGTCGACAGCAGTGCCAACGCAAGGCCAGCAATCAGCGCTACGGTTAAACTGTCATTCATCCACCCAACGCCGAGTGCAATCGGCCACAATCCCCAGTTGAGGATCACCGCAAGGCTATCTGCGCGCTGTGCAATACGTCGCAGCGAAACCATCTCCACCGGCGCGGCATCCGGGCCTGACAAGGGCGTTGCGATCATGGCAATTTTCCACACCAGAGGTTGATTAAGATGCCCAAACGTCAGGGCAAAGTGCTCAGACTGAGTGGTGAAATTATCGGCGCGTTAATGGGAAAGTTTAGGACCGTGAATAATTGAAAGAGAAGGATGTGAGCAGGTTCACTTGAATGCGATGATTTCCCGGGCAGCACAGGCGCAACGTCGTGCGCCTGTGCCATGACGCTCAACTTACTTTGCAGCAAACTGCGCGTAGTTTTCCGGAGTGATGGTCTGATACGGCACCCAGTTGTACTCCTGCACTTTCTGTTTATCCAGCAGTGCCTTCGTCACCTGTACTGCACCGGTTGCCTGACCTTTAGCGTCCTGGAAAATGGTCAGTGTCATCTTGCCGTTCTTCACAAACTGCTGTCCATCAGGCGTGCCATCGATTCCCGCGACCAGAATTTTTTCATTTTTCGCCTGACTGAGCGCCATGATGGCACCAATCGCCATTTCATCATTGTTAGCGGCAATCGCATCGATCGGACGCTGGTTCAGCAACCAACTCGATACCACATCTACGGCTTCATTGCGCTGCCACTTGGCGGTCTGCTTCTCAATCACTTTCATGTCTTTATATTTGGCGATCACCGCTTCGACCGCACGGGTGCGCTCGCGCGCCTCTTCATTGGACAGTGCGCCCATCAGAATCGCCACATTACCTTTGTAATTCATCTTCTTCGCTAACGCTTCCATCTGCATTTCCCCGCCCAATGCAGAGTCAGAACCCACATAAGCCATGTCGCCCGGCAGTTTCACTTCTGGCTTACGATTGACGAAAATCAGCGGGATATTGGCGTTTTTCGCGGCGGTGATCATCGGCAACACGCCCTGCGTATCGACGGGATTAAGGATGATGGCGTCCACGCCCTGGTTAATAAAATCATCAACCTGCTGTACTTGCAGTGCCACATCTCCTTTGGCATCCACGAACTGGCCGTTGAGCTGATTGGCTTTTAGCTCTGCCTGCATCTGCGTACGCAGAATCGAGACAAAGTTAAGGTCGAAGTTGGCCAGCGCAACGCCGACGGTGAAGGTTTTCGCACTGACGCTCAAACTCAGCAGCAGCGAGCACAGACAAAGCACGATGTTTCGGATGTTCATGAGGTGATTCCTGTAGGTTGAGGTTTTATTGTTATGACGCCGGGCAACAGGCAAATACCCGGCGGTAAAACGCTTAAATCGTGAAGTGATCGCGGAACTGCTCTAGCGCGGCGGTGCTGTCACCGCTGGCCCAGCCCTCCATCGCCACCGTACCGCTGTAACCCACTTCCTGCAGTGCACGCGCGATGGCGCGATAGTTGATCTCGCCGGTGCCCGGCTGCTGGCGACCCGGTACATCCGCCACCTGAACTTCGCCAATGGCGGAACCGCTGCGGCGAATCAGCTCAATCAAATTGCCCTCGCCAATCTGCGCATGGTAAAGGTCGAGATTCATCTTTAGCGCCGGGCTGTTGACCGCTTCCACCAGCGCCAGGGTATCGGCGGCCAGCGCGAACGGGGTGCCGGGGTGATTGACCGGCAGGTTGAGGTTTTCGAGGGTGAACACGCGCCCGGCGCGCTCGCCCAGTTGCGCCACTTTGCGCAAGGTATCGACCGCTTTCAGCCACATCGCACCGGTCACCACTTCCACGGGTTTAACCGGCAAGCCTTTGTCATCCAGCCCGGTGCCGTGCAAATTTAATCCAGGGCAGTTAAGCCGCTCAGCCACCGCCAGCGAGGCTTCGGCACTCTGTAAGAGCTGCTGGATCTCGTCATCATCGGTGAGATTGCCAGTGAGATAACCGGTCATGGAGGTGAATCGCGCACCGGTCGCCACCAACGCATCAATGTCTTTATTGGCCCATCCCCAGATTTCAACGCCAAACCCCAGCGCGTGAATGCGTTTCACACGCTCAACAAATGGCAGATCGAGGAACACCATTTCGGCACAAACCGAGAGTTGATAAGCAGCCATTAGCGCGCTCCTACTTTGACAGGCAGGTTGTGGGTGACCGATTCAATACAGGCCAGCGCAATCTCCAGCGCATTGCGCGCGTCTTCGCCGGTGGCACGCGGTGTTTCGCCGGTGCGGATACAGCGGGCAAATTCGATCATCTCCGCCACATAGGCATCGCGCAGCAGATCCGAATCCATGCGCGAGGTCTCCATGCTGATGCCGCTGGCGCTGTAGCGCACACAGTTAGAAGAGGTGATATGGCCCGCCTGCAACATCCCCTTACTGCCAAACACTTCGCCGCGCACGTCATAGCCGTACACTGCCTGGAAGTTGGCTTCCGCAATGGCTATCGCCCCGTTATCAAAACGAATGGTCACCACTGAGGTATCCAGCAAGCCTTTATCTTTGAAGTCCGGGCGCACCAGCGCATCGGCGATGGCATACACTTCCACCGGCTTCGCCCCGTGGTTGAAATGCAGCAGGGTGTCAAAATCGTGGATCAGCGTTTCGAGATAAATGGTCCACTGCGGGATGCGCGACGGATCGTGCAGCGCCGGATCGCGCGTTACAGAACGGCTCAATTGCGTAATACCGTTCTCGCCTGCCTTCACTGCCGCAATCGCCGCCGCAAAACCCGTATCGAAACGGCGATTAAAGCCCACCTGCAACACTACGCCTGCGCTTTTGGCGGCGGCAATGGCGCGGTCAGCTTCCTCCAGCGTGACCGCCATTGGCTTCTCACAAAATACGTGCTTACCGGCATTCGCAGCGGCAATCACCCACTCGGCATGGGTGCGAGCGGGCGCCGCAATGGCAATCGCATCAATTTCAGGATCGAGTAGCAGCGCATGCAAATCGCTATAGGCTTTCGCGACACCCAGCTTGCTGGCGAGCTTTTCCGCTGCACCGGGCTGCGGATCGGCGACAGCTGCCAGCGTGGCGCCGGGGACGCGATATGCCAGATTCTCGGCGTGGAAGCTGCCCATTCGCCCTGCGCCAATCAGACCAACACGTACCGGTTGAAGATGAAATGTCATAAATCATTCCTTACTGTTTTGGATATGTCCGTTCGGGACAGGTGAGATAGGCATTTCATTGCAATCCAGATGCCAACTAAAAAGGGGCAATTTATGTGAGGAACCACACAGCGTTGCGTTTTGAATTGGTCATAAACTTTACATGTCAACTTCACATGTCAATAAAATGGACATTCCAGATTGACCAGGAGCCTCTGATGCGCGCCAGCGAACGTTTGCCGTTTAAAGATGAAAGCGACCCGATTTTCAGCCTGCCGGAAGGGGCTGAAGCGGGCGAATGGGATACCTTGCTCTGGCAGGGCTGGCACAGCTTTGTCCGGGGGGAACAACCGGGCTGGATGCGGCGCAGTATTTTGCAGTCATGGCAGCGATCGCAGCAGCGCGCCATCGATCCACACACCTTCATCTACACTTCGCCTCCTGCGGATGAGCTGAAGGCCATCCTGGCGCACAATGCCGAGCTGATTGCGGTGGCGCGTAACGTAATGGAAAACCTGCTGGCCTATAACCCGGATGGCCATATCAACCTCACCGACGCGCAAGGTGTCACGCTGCATTTTTGCGGCGCTGATTTGACGCCGATTGGTAGCATCCTGAGCGAAGAGGTGCTCGGCACCAACTGCACAGCTCGTTGCCTGATTGAGCAACGGCTGGTGTATGTGTTGAGCGGGGAAAACTGGAAGATCGATCTGCGTAAGCGCCACTACCAGTGCGCAGCCGCGCCGATTCGAGATGCCAGCGGCCAACTGCTCGGCGTGCTCACACTCACCGCCACACCGGATAACTTTAATGCGCACACGCTGGGCACGGTACAGGCCGCTGCAGAAGCGGTGGGACAACAATTAATGTTGCGCAGTTTGCTGGCAGAACAACAGTCGATCCTGGAAACCCTGAATGAGGGCGTGATCGTCTGCGATCGCCACGGACGGATCAAAACGTTAAACCGCTATGCGCGGCAGATCTTTAGTGGTCTCGATCCTCAAGCCGGGCCGATTGATGTGTTACTGCAACCCCAGGGAGGATCGCTGCTGACCATGCCATTCTGTAATGACCGTGAGTTGCAGTTTATCCCGGACGGCGTGCAGCCCCTCTCCTGTCTGATTTCATTGATGCCGGCACCCGATGGTGGACGTGTGCTGTCTCTGCGCGAGAACCAGCGCATCCGGGCGATTACGCGGCAGGTAATGGGCGTCAGCGCCAGTTATACCTTTGAGATGATCCGCGGCCACGCTCCGCGCGTGCAGCAAGCCATTCAGAAGGCACGCGCCAGCAGCCGCACAGATAGCACCGTGCTGTTAAGCGGTGAAAGCGGCACCGGCAAGGAGTTGTTCGCGCAGGCGATCCATAACGCCAGCCCACGACATCAGGAACCCTTTATCGCCCTCAACTGCGGCGCCCTGCCGCGTGACCTGGTGCAGAGCGAACTGTTTGGTTATGTCGATGGCGCATTCACCGGTTCCCGGCGCGGCGGCTCCGCGGGAAAATTCGAGCTGGCGGATGGCGGCACGCTGTTTCTGGATGAAATTGGCGAAATGCCGCTGGAGGCGCAAACCAGCCTGCTCCGCGTATTACAAGAGAGTGAAGTGGTGCGTATTGGCGCCGCGCATCCGCTTAAGGTCAATGTGCGCATCATTGCCGCCACCCACTGTAATCTGCTGGATGCGGTGGAAAAAGGCGCCTTTCGCCGCGACCTGTATTACCGTCTTAACGTGATTTCATTAGCCATTCCGCCGTTGCGAGAACGTCAGGAAGATATTCCAGGTCTGGTGAATACGTTTATTCAGGCGCTCTGTACCCGCTTGAAACGTATCGCGCCGCAGGTGTCGTCTGAAGCCATGCACTGCTTGCAGACGTGGCACTGGCCGGGCAACGTGCGTGAACTGGAGAACCTGGTCGAACGCATGGTGAATTTGTGTGAAGGGCTGGAGATTGGCAAGCCGGATTTGCCGGAAGAGATGACGCAGCGCGTCTCGCCGCCACAATCCAGCGTTTTAACATCATTGCAGGAAAATGAGCGTCAGCATGTATTGCAGGTGGTGAGTGAGCAGAAAGGCAACCTGCGCCAGTCAGCACAGCAACTGGGGATTTCACGTACCGCGCTGTATAACAAACTGAATGTCTGGCAGGTGGATGTCACGGCATTGCGAGGGAGATAGGTTAAAAAGGGTTCATGTGCTTCCTTTAGCCCACCCGCTCTCGTACCAACACTCCCTGAATCCCGGACGGGATTCAGGGAAGACGGATGAGGGGGAGTATATTGACCGCCATCTACAATGACGCTCTACCGTAAATCATTCACTCTTGCCCGGTGATTGCATCAGCTGCGGATAACAACACGAATCGCTATCTACAACGACGCTCCACCGCAGATAACCAATTCCTGCCCGGTTATTGCATCAGCAGCGGGGGACAGCACAAAACCCGCCAGCGCCGCCACTTCCTCCGGCTTGATGTAGCGCCCAATGGGCGGCAGCTTGGGTGGTGAACTGGCACGGCCAGGTTGCAGCAACATGGGCGTTTCAGTGGCACCGGGCGCGATCACATTCACGGTGATCCCCTGCGGCGCTAACTCAGCCGCCCAACTGCGCGCCATCCCAACCATTGCCGCTTTGGTGCTGACATACTGGCTGCGATGAGCGGCGCCGCGTGAGGTGCGACTGCCGATCAGCAAAATACGATCGCCCTGCGTCATCTGCGGCTGCAACGCGTTCGCCATGATCTGCGCCACCTGCACATGCAGATACCACAGGCGCGCGCTCTGCTCCTCATCGAGATCGCCGAGCGGCGCTGCCGCCATCATGCCTGCGGCATGCACCAGCGCATCCACCTTTGGCAAAGCGGCCAGCGCCTGCTTCAGCAAACTGGCATCGAACAGATCCACGCTCACCGAGGTAAAGCCCGGATGATCTTTCTTGACCAGTGTGCGACTGAACCCCGTCACCTGCCAGCCCTGCGCCAGCAGATGATCGGCAATCGCCGCGCCAATACCTGAACTGACACCCGTGACCAGCGCGTGTCGACTCATTTTTCGCCCCTCACCCACGCTTCGTTAACGCGGACGTACTTAATCGCCTGACGGAAATAGGTGTAGGCGATATGCAGTGCGCCGTCCTCACTTTGCTTGATGCTGGGATAGGAGAACTCGCGGTTGAGCTTCTGCTGCGAATTGTTGGTCATGCAGTAGCCGTCGCCTTCATCGAGATGACGCTGCCACGGCCAGCTTTGGCCGCCATCCGGGGAGATGGCCAGCGTCATCGGTGCACGCGGTGCGCCCCAGAACGCGGTACGTCCGCTATGCACCACCGGTTCAGCGGCCACCGCCACATCGTCATCCTCATCCTCATCATCATCCTCGATTTCGTCATACAGCGACAGGCGACGCTCGCTGGCATCTTTGGCACTCATGGCGTTGAACACCAGCGCCAGATGGCCGTTGTTCAGCGTGGTCACCTGAATTGAGGAGTTGTTGTTCGGCAGTTCCGTCGCCGCCGGCGCACTCCAGCTTTCACCACCGTCTACAGAACGACTTTGGTAGATAAAGTCTGCCCAACGACTGCGATACAGCGCCAGTAAACTGCCATCCTGCAATAAAGTAATGTTCATGTGCACGCAGCCGAGGCTATCCGGCACCGCCACATCGCGCCAGCTTTTGCCTTTATCGCTGGAGATTTTTACCGCGCTAATGTCGTCATTACCGACCCATTTTACGCCCGGCTGAGTGCGGCAATAGAACACCGGCAACAGCCAGTTGCCATTCGGTAACACCGTAATCGGCTGGCGAATAAAGGTGCCGGGTTGATCGAGCAGCGTGTCGATGGCGCTCCAGCTGCGGCCAAAATCACGTGACTGGCGATAGCGCACAATCGCCGTGTCCTGATTACCGGACTTCTGCGCTGTCCATAACAGCCACAATACCTGGTCAGGATCGAGGAACAGCACCGGGTTCTGCTCAGAGCGCGTCGAATCATCAGAAAGTTTCTGCGCCTCACTCCACTGGCTGCCGCCTTGTTCCAGGCGCGAGCACCACACGGAGATATCGGCAATCCCTTCCTGCGTACCACCAAACCAGACACACAGCAGATCACCGTTGGGCAGCGGCAGCAGATTAGCGGCATGATTCTGCGGACAGACCGAAGGCAGCATCGCCGTGAGCTGCTGCGCATCCTGCGCGTGCGGATGAAGGTTACCGTTACGTTCGACGGTAATCGTTGATTCGGTCATATCAGGCTCCACTGTTTTGCATTGAAGATTTTGGTGCTTTTTTGTCGTGCGTTTGTACCGAAGGGATCAGGCGATCAATCACCATGATCACTGCAGGCGTAATCAACGCCACGTACATATTGTTGATGCCGAACGGATCACCGAGCAGATACCAGACGGTGGTCACCACGCAGGCCCCAATCAGACCGGCATTCGCCCCTCGGGTACTTTTATAGAACGGCAGGTAGAAGGCAATAATCGCCACCACCGAGATCGACAGACGAATCGCGCGGGTGAAGAAGGAGAGCTTCAGCACCTCGGGGACGAACAGCACCAGGATTAACGGCAGGAAACCAATCAGCAGCGACAGCCAGCGCGTCATACGGAATTCACGTTCTGGCGTTGGGTTGCGATACGGTACATAGAAATCTTTAACCACCAGCGAGGCAATCGCCAGCGCCACGGTACTGACGCTGACGAAAATCGATGCCACCAGCGAGGTGGTCACAATCCCGGCCAGCCATGGGCTCATATCCTGCAGGAACACCGGTAGTGCATACAGGCTTTTGATATCCGGATGCAGGTACTTCGCCGCCACGCCAATCAACGCAATGGCAATCGCAATCGGCATGCAAAAGAAGAAGGCAACCCAGGTTGCACGCTTAGCGGATGCGGCACTTTTGGTGGAAGCAATAGCCTGAATGACAAACTGGGTGCAGAAAATCGAACCGATGGTGCCTATCATCCAGGCAAAAATAGTGCTGGCCCCGATATTACCGTCCCACGTCCAGTAGAAATGCGGCATCTCTTTGATCATCGGGCTAACGCCGCCGGTCATATGCAGTGCAACGCCGAGAATGATCAGGATACCGATATATTTCAGTCCGCTGTGCAGCAGCGTGACCCAGGCAATGCCCTTCATGCCACCGAACATAAAGTAGAAGGTACTGACGATTGCGGTGATCACGGCCGCCGTGGTGAGATCGAGGTTCAACACGGTCGAGATCGCCGCTGCGCCGCTCACATAGTTCCCCACGTTCACCAGCAGCAGCGCATAGATCATGATGAGGGAAATGATGTTCTTGGTTGAGTTGCCGTAACGTTCAGCAATCGCACCCGAAATGGTGATTTTTCCGGTGTTATAAATACGCTTAACCAGCAGGAATCCAAACAGCGGGAAGCCAATCGCGGCACCAATCACCGACCAGGATGCGGCAAACCCACCTTCAAACGCCGCCTGGGCGGTACCAATGGTCGATTTTGCGCCAATGTACTCAGACATTAACATCACACCCACAACAAAAGCCGGCATCACGTTGGATCCCGCCATAAAGTCGCCGCTGTTTTTACTGCGCAGGCGCCAGGTCAGCCAGGTGGTAAACAGAATATACGCGATGACGATCCCGACAATAATCATCATCCCTTCTGCAGAAAACTGTTTCATTTTAGCCTCATTGATAACGTAGGGTCGTGGCCTGCGCTGGGCTTCACGCTTGCCGTTAATGAGGTTGCCTGTTTTGTTATTTTAGTGTCTGTGCACAACGGCAACCCTGTTTATGCTTATTGATTCATTTCACTCAAAACAGAATGAATTCACGCATAAGCAGGGCAATTTATAGGCTAATCAGCCAATGATTTGTTTGATCATGCTCACAAACAGTCAATTATGATAATAAATAATCAAAAATAACTTAATAGTTACAAGGCGGATTGCAAAAAATCCACAAAGGCGCTAATGCGGGCAGGTAACTGACGCTGCGGCCGCCACACCGCAAAAATATCCCCGTCCACGCTGCTCCACGCTGGCAGTATATGCAGCAGATCGCCACGCTCAATCATGTGCTGGGCATCCCACCAGGATCGCAACAAAATGCCGTGCCCATCCATCGCTAACTGCATCGCCACTTCACCATCGTTGGTGATCAGGCTGCCCTGCACTTTTTGCGTCACCTGCTGCTGGCCATCACTCAATCGCCACAATGCGAAATCGCTTTCGTACTGGCGTAGCAAAATACAGTTGTGCTGCGCCAGCGCCACAATACTGTCAGGCAGGCCGTGACGTTGCGCATAAATCGGGGCGCAGCATAGCACGCGTGGATTGGTGCGTAACTTGCGCGCGATGAGTCGCGCATCGGGCGGTTCGCCTATGCGGATATCAATGTCGATGTGTGAATCGATGAAATTCAGTGGCTGGCTGCTGAGCTGTAGTGATAACGAGACTTCAGGATGCAGCGCCGCAAAGCGCGACACGCAAGGGGCAACATGGCGGCGTCCAAATCCAAACGAGGCGTTGATGTTCAGGCTGCCACGCAGCACCGCCGCCTGGCTGCTGACCGACTCCTCCAGCTCCGCCAGTTGATCGAGCAAAGGGCGAGCCCCTTCCAGATAGCGTTTTCCTTCAGCGGTGAGCTCCAGCCGCCGCGTGGTGCGTTTAAGCAGTTGCACCCCCAGACGCTGTTCAAGGTGGCTGAGACGTTTGCTGACGGCGGGCAGCGACAACCCCAGCTCACGCGCCGCAGCGGTTAAACTCTCCAGCGCGGCGACGCGCACAAAGAAGGCCAGATCATCAGTCGAAGTGCGCGATTCTCTACTTTTATTCAACATTGGCTTGCCGCTCAGGCTAATTATTTCCCGGTGATGCATGGTTATACTGCGTTCAGAACATCAACAGCAACCTGTGAGAACCCTATGAGCGGCAAAACCTACAAAATCGCCGTCATCCCTGGCGATGGCATTGGCAAAGAAGTGATGCCAGAAGGCATCCGTGTAATGGATGCAGCGGCAAAGAAATTCGATATTTCTCTGGAGTGGCAATGGTTTGACTTCGCCAGCGCTGAATACTGGCAAGAGCACGGCAAGATGTTGCCGGATGACTGGTTCGCCACCCTCAGCCAGTTTGATGCCATCTATTTTGGCGCGGTGGGCTGGCCGGATGTGGTACCGGATCACGTGTCGCTGTGGGGATCGCTACTGCAGTTCCGCCGCGAATTTGATCAATACGTCAACCTGCGTCCGGTTCGCCTGATGCCGGGCGTCAAAGCGCCGCTGGCCAATCGTCAGCCCGGCGATATCGATTTCTACGTGGTGCGTGAAAATACCGAGGGCGAGTACTCGTCCGTCGGCGGCACCATGTTCCCTGGCACCGACCGCGAAGTGGTGATTCAGGAAACTGTGATGACGCGCGTCGGCGTCGATCGCATCCTGAAGTTTGCCTACGAGTTAGCGCAGAAGCGTCCGAAAAAGCACCTGACCTCTGCCACCAAATCCAATGGCATTGCTATCACCATGCCGTATTGGGACAGCCGCGTTGAAGCCATGGCACAGAGCTATCCGGAAGTGAAAGTCGATAAGTATCATATCGATATTCTGACCGCGAACTTCGTGCTGCATCCGGACTGGTTTGATGTGGTGGTGGCCAGCAACCTGTTTGGCGACATTCTGTCGGATCTCGGCCCGGCCTGTACCGGCACCATCGGTATTGCGCCCTCCGCGAACATCAACCCGGAAGGGAAATTCCCGAGTCTGTTTGAGCCGGTGCATGGCTCAGCGCCGGATATCGCGGGCAAAGGCGTGGCAAACCCGATTGGACAGATCTGGTGTGGTGCGATGATGCTGGAGCACCTCGGTTACGCCGAAGCGGGTGCCGCCGTGCTGGATGCCATTGAGCGCACCCTGGCCGCCGGTTCTAACCTGACGCGCGACCTCGGCGGCAGCGCCTCAACGGAAGAGTTGGGTGCGGCGATCGCAGCAGCGCTTTAAATAGGCTTAACGGATGCGCCCGCTATCAACTCGGGCGCCCCAATGGCCACGGCCTGTAATGTTCGCAGTTGCAGGTGCTCACAGAGTCGTGCTCTGGCGCACCCCTACTTCACCGCCCCTTCCGTCACTCCGCTGATAAACTTGCGCTGGAACACCAGAAACACCGCCACCAGCGGCATGATCACAATCATCGCGCCCGCCATTAGCACTGGAATATCAATGGTGTTTTTGTTCTGGAAAAACATCATGCCGATTGGCAAAGTGCGCAGTTCATCCTTGTTCACCAGAATCAGCGGAATCAGGAACTCATTCCACGTCCAGATAAACAGCAGCAGCGCCAGCGTTGATAGCGTGGGCCAGATGGCGGGCACCAGAATGCCCCACAGGATTTTGCGCCGGGATGCGCCGTCCATCACTGACGCTTCCACCAGTTCGCGTGGCACCTGCTGCAGTGCAGTGGCAATCATCAACGTGGTAAACGGCAGTGATAAGGCAATTTGTGGCAGGATCAGCGCCAGATACGTGTTCGTCAGCCCCATCCAGCGCAGTTCGTGATAAAGCGGGATAATGAAAGCCTCACTCGGCAGCACCATACCCAGGCCCAGCATCGCCGCTATTACTTTCTTACCGGGGATTTTCAGCCAGGCAAAACCAAATCCCGCCAGAATCCCTAACAAAATGCTGCTGATCACCACCGGAATCACCACCAGCACCGAGTTCATAAAGTAGACGTTGAAGTGCCCCTGCTGCCAGGCCGTCACGTAATTTTTAAAGTTCAGCGATGAAGGCAGCGTGAACACGCCCTGAAACAGCTCCATCTGCGTTTTGAACGAAGTCATCAGCGCCATTAAAAACGGCAGGATGGTCATCAGCGCGACAATCCAAATCAGTGCGCGTGAGACAACAGGCGTACCGCGCATCAGTGACGCTCCCGAATAGCAAAATGAATACAGGCGTTGATCATCAGCACAATCAACATACTGAACACGGCAACCGCAGACGCGTAGCCAAAGTAGTGCAGATCAAAGCCCTGCTTATACATAAAGATGTTGGTCACCATGGTCGAGGTGCCCGGCCCACCTTGCGTCATCACATACACCAGATCGAAGGCCTTCAGGCTGGCAATCACCGTCAGCAGCAGCGCAATGCGCAGTTCCGGGCGCAGTGAGGGCAGCGTGATACGCATAAACTTCTGACGCCGTGAAGAACCATCCAAATCGGCGGCTTCTAATAGCGAGGGATCCATGCGCTGTAATCCAGCCATAAACAGCACCAGACAGAATCCAAAGAAATACCAGGTGGCGACAAAACCCACGGCCGGTAACGCCCAGGTGAAATCCCCCAGCCACGACAGAGCCAACTGCGGCAAGCCAATCGCGCGCAGGAACTGATCGATAGGACCAAACGCTGGGTTATACAGCCAGCGCCACACCACGCCCAATACCGCCATCGGCATGATGTAAGGCAGGAAAAACAGAATACGCAATACGCTGCGCTCTTTGCCGTTGCGCGTTTCATACAGGAAGCTGCACAACAGCAGACCGACGCCAATCGGCAGTAAGGTGTAAAACAACATCAGCAGCGCGTTGTTACCGAGCGCCACCCAGAAAACCGGATCCTCGAACATGCGCACGTAGTTGCTGATACCGGTGAAAATCGGCAAGGAGGTGCCATCCCACTCGGTGAAACTGATGCCGAGCGAGGCCAGCAGCGGCAGGAGTAAAAACACCGCATAGACCAGTACGGCAGGCAGAAGATAGAGCGCATTGCGCCAGGCAGATTTGTTCAGCATAACCTTACTCGCTTGCAGGCTAATTCACGGCCCGGCATTGCTGTCGGGCCGGACGTCATCAGTGCTTCAGGGTTTTCAGGTAACGTTGATAGTTGTTGTCGAAATTGGTGACCATCTGCTCCGGCGTCTGTCTTCCGGCCAGTAACAGCTGCACGTTCTGATTCAGCTCAGCATTCATGGTCGGCGTGGCCCAGTCCAGATAATGGCCGAGGCCATCATGCTCGTTGAGGGTCACCCATACCTGATACGTCTCCGCCAGCAACGGGTTATCCGCAGGGATTTGTGCATTTTTGCTGGTACCCGCCGGCAGGAAGCCCACTTTCAACCAGCGGTTAGCCATCTCATCGGAAACGATGTAGTCGATAAATTTGGCCGCCGCATCCTGCTGCTCTTTGGTTTTCGCGGTGTTGGTGATCGAGAACGCCAGATCGGTACCGCCCACCATTAGCGCATGCTGTACCCCCTCACCCATCGGCATCGCCGCGAAGTGCACATCTTTATTGTCTTTGAACTGACCGAGATACCAGGTGCCGCTCACCAGGAACGCGGCCTGACCATTCTGGAACAGCGTGGCCGCATCATCATGGCCAATGCCTTCGAAGCCAGGGAAGAAGTAGCCTTTGTCTTTCCAGCTTTTCATCATGCTCGCCGCTTTCACCAGCTTGTCGTCTTTGAAGGTGCCGCCGACGTCGTAAATCAGATCGTCGAGGGCTTTGCGATCTTTACTCTCAATCTGTGCTTCCCATACCGTACTCAGCAACTGCTGGCCCATATTGCCATCCAGCAGGCCGAGCATCATCGGCGGCGTACCCGCGGCTTTCAGTTTCTCCATTGCCGCTTCCAGTTCAGGCAGGGTTTTCGGTATCGCAACACCCGCTTTGTCCAGCAGCGCCTTGTTGTAATACAGACCCACCATTTCACCGAGACTCGCCACGCCATACAGTTTGCCGCTACCAAAGTCTTGCTTATCAGACCAGCGGTTACGCTTGAGGATCGAATCCGGGAAGCGCGTGGTCCAGCCGTAAGTTTTGGCATAATCGTCCAGCGGCCACAGCAGTTTGTCTTTCACCAGCGAACCCATATCGCCACCGCCCTGATTGACCTGCGCGATTTGCGGGCCATCACCGGCAGTCAGCGCCAGCTTCAGTGGAATGCGTGTGTCTTCAAAAGAGTGCACCGAGCGCTGGATGGTAATGCCCGGATTCTTCTGCTGGAACGCTTTAACCGCTTCATCCACGGCTTCGGTTTGCTGCGGATAGTTATAAATATCCCATTCGTTCAGCGTGACCGCTTGTGCCGTCGCCAGGGTCGCACCGAGCAAAATCCCGGCTGAAACCAGACGCGACACACTGCGCAGTGAGCTTTTCATACGGGACGGACGTTTGGTTGAATCACACATCATGCTCGGTTTCTCCAACAGATGACTGGCATCCCTTCATCGCGACACCTGCATGTCCTGGCAGGTTGATTCAGCAGCAGTAATAACGACGTTAATTCATACTTACTTTATGAACAAAAGAAAGTCAAACACCCTCACTGCGGAATTTTTGCTCTGTGATACAGTGCAAACTGTGAGAAGAAAAGTGGACTATGCAGTAGAGAATTCTGCAAGACAGCCGCTGAAGCGCACACCATAAGAAGACATGCCTCTGCCGACAGCACAAATCACTTACGCCATTCAGCCGCATTAACCCACTGACAGACCATATGAAAATTCTATACTTATTGAGAGATGTGAGAGGCCTTTGCGGCAAAATCATCTCAGAACACAGGCACCACAGGCTCTGCGCCGCTTCACGTGGCCGTTCACGCCACCGTCCGCCCTCAGGATTTACCTCGATGTTGTGCGGTAGCGCAATTATTACACCTTGAAAACTAAGTCAGCTTTATTTACCGTAAAATCTGTTCATCTCATGACCACAGAGGCATCACCATGACGGCTAAAGGTGTTATTCGCCGCGCCAGCGAGAGCGATTTTCCGGCCCTGTCGCGCATCTGCTTAGAAACGGCCAATGCGGGCACTGACGCCACCGCGCTCTATTCCGACCCGGCACTGCCCGGCCTGCGCTTTGTCATTCCCTACGCGCGCTTTGCGCCTGACTTCGCTTATGCCCTTGAAATAGAAAGCGAAGTGATGGGTTATGCGGTGGCAGCACCGGATACACGCGCCTTCGAAGCAGAACTGGATGCGCAGTGGTGGCCGCCACTGCAACAACAATATCGCGACTACACGCCGCGAGCCCCCCTCGACAGCAAAGTGCTGGACGCCATCCTCCAGCCGGATACCGCTGCGGAACAACTGGTAGCGCAATGGCCTGCACATCTGCACATCAATCTGCTGCCGCCAGCGCAACAGGGCGGCTGGGGACGAAAACTGATTGAGCAGTTGCTGCAGGATCTGCGTGCCGCTGGAGTACCGGGTGTTTATCTGGGCGTAAGCCTGCAAAACGAGAAGGTGTGCGGCTTTTATCAACGTCTCGGTTTCACGCCCATTATGCGCAGCAACGCCATCTACATGGGCCAACTACTCTGATTGAGGCATCACCATGACCAGCCTGCATCTGCAAAGCGTTAAAAAGTCCTACGACCATGTGAATGTGATTCACGGTATCGATCTCACCATTAACAGCGGCGAGTTCGTGGTGTTTGTCGGCCCTTCCGGCTGCGGTAAATCGACCTTGCTGCGCATGATTGCCGGGCTGGAGGAGATCAGCGACGGCAAGCTGTTGATTGAAGGCGCAGACATGACGCACCAGCCCGCCACCGAGCGTGGCATTGCCATGGTGTTTCAGTCCTATGCGCTCTATCCGAATATGACGGTGCGCGGCAATCTGGCTTACCCGCTGGAAGTGATGAAGAAATCCAAAGCGGAAATTGAGAAAGCGATTAACCAGACGGCGGCGCGTCTGCATCTGACGGAACTGCTGGATCGCCTGCCACGTGCGCTCTCCGGCGGCCAGCGTCAGCGTGTGGCCATTGGTCGCGCCATCATCCGCCATCCACGTATTTTCCTGTTTGATGAACCTCTCTCCAATCTGGATGCTGAGCTGCGGCTACAGATGCGCATTGAGATCGCTCGCCTGCACGCCTCACTGGGCAACACCATGATTTATGTCACGCACGACCAGCTGGAAGCGATGACGCTGGCCGATCGCATCGTGGTACTTCGTCAGGGCAAAATTGAGCAGGTAGGTGCACCGATGGCGCTGTATCACAATCCCGACAATCTGTTTGTCGCCGGGTTTATCGGTTCACCGAAGATGAACTTCCTGCAGGCGGAAATCGCTACGATCGCGCCAGGTGCCGTGCAGTTGCGCGTGCCCGCATTGGGCATTCACACGCTGACCATGAAGATCGACGCAGCCTGCCATGAAGGACAAAAAGTCACGCTGGGGATTCGCCCCGAACATTTCTCACCGGCGCAGCAGGAAACCGATACGCTGAGCTTTAGCGCTGATTTGTCATTCAGCGAGATGCTGGGGCATACCAACTATCTTTACCTGGATATCGGTGAGGAGAAGTTACTGGTGATTGAGGAGCGTAACGCGGCAGAACATGAGATTGGCGACCGCGTCAGCTATCAGATCAATGCTGAGCGCGGAATGTTGTTTGATGAGCAGGGATTGCGCCTGCGTTAAGCGCCTGAACGAAGCAAGCGCCGTAGTTATGCTACGGCGCTCTCCTTATAACGAGTGAACAACGTCGATGCAGATCGCGCCACTACAGCTATTGCTGCTTTAAGACACCGTCTCTTCATCGGCCTGCGCCGCCAGTAAATCCAACAGCTTATTCACCGCAAAACCGGCCGCACCCTGTGCCCACATCCGATTCGACTCAGTGAGGAACTGCAGCGGCGTCATCTGCGGCGTGATCTTCAGGCGATAGGTCTGGAAGCTCTGGGTGATGTGGTCGAGCAGGATGCGCGAGGCCATCTGCGGCTCCATCGCCAGATACACCACGTCAGGATCGTAAGCCACCGACAGATTCGCCAGCGACATGCCCAGATGCTGCCCGGCCTCCGCCAGCGCGCTAAGCACTTCAGGTGTGGGCTGGCTATCCAGATCGCGTAACGTCTGCGGCAGCGCCTCTTTCAGTGAAACTGCCACACGCTGCAAAATCGCCTGTGACGAGGCGACATCTTCCAGCAAACGTTCGGAGCCATCACCGAGCAATGACACACCAATCTCACCGGCTTTGCCATGGCGGCCGCGATAGAGCTGGCGATCCAGCAAGATTCCGGCCCCAATCCCTTTGCCAAAGGTGGCGATCACTGCTGACTGCGCATGGCCCAATTGACCAAATACCAGCGCGGCCATGGCTAAGGCATTGGCATCATTTTCGATAAAGACCGGCAGTGAAAAACGTTCTTCCAGCAGGCGTGCAATCGGCACGTTGTTCCAGCCCAGCGCGCGTGACAAGACGCAAACGCCGTTGCTGGCATCCACCAGCCCCGAGAGTGCAAGCCCAATGGCACCGACTTTCTTTCCTTCCACACCACGCAAAAACTTCGCCAGCGCATCACCCAGTTGCTTGGGGGTCATCGCGCCTGAAGGGATCTGCTGTTCGCCAATAATGTTGCCGCTGAGATCGGTTAAGACGATCAAATTACGTTCGGCGTTAAGCTGAATGCCCACCACACTGGCGTGATCCGGGTTGAGGCCGAGCAGGGTTTTCGGTCGTCCCATTGATACACGACGCAACCCCAGCTCCTGCACAATACCGCCGGAGAGCAAGCGGTTGGTGGCCTGCGAAACCGTGGACATACTCAGGCCGCTACGGACTTTGAGGTCAGACTGGCTGATTGGCGCATTTTCGACAATCAGCCGCAAAATGCGTGCAGTTACGTTGGGAGCGCTCATGGATCTCTTTTTTAAGTTAGAAGAGGCTAAGCCGGTTGCTGGCTGAACTGGCTGGCAAGGCGCAGTGCGCCGCTTAAGGCATCGCCCTGCGGCGGCACAAGCTGTGCAGCAATCTCGGCCGGTAACCAGGGCTGAATCGGCACCGCAAGCCCCCCCATCAGGGCCAGTTTGCCGTGACTGCGTGCCAGCAAGGGTTGCACCATCTGCACGATATCGGCAGCGGCCTGCTGCACCAGCGCAATGCCATGGGGATCGCCCTGCTGTGCAGCGGCAAAGACTTCGGGTACCACGCTGCCCCACTCGGCGGGTGTTGCCTGCTGTGACCAGAGTAACATCTGTTCCGGGCTGTGTTGATGCAACGCCATAATACGTTCAGTCAGCGCTGAAGCAGGCACGATAGCTTCGTGCGCCAGCAACGCTAAGCGCCGTGCACGGCGTCCAAGGATGGCGCCTGAACCGGCATCCGACAGGGCAAAACCCCAGCCACCCAGCAGGGTAAACTGCGCGCCGTCCCAGGCTGCGCCCTGGCTGCCCGTCCCGACAATCAGCACCGCGCCTGGTGCACCATCGTGCGCACCCGCGCAGGCGATCTCGACATCGGTAAACAGATAACGCGCCTGACAACGAGGCTGCCAGCTTTGCAGCCGTGAATGCACCGATGCCACATTGGCCCCCGCCAAACCCGCCACCAGCAGGGTGCGGTCACGCGCATCAGCAGCCAGCCCCGCTTGTTGAAAGAGCGTGTCGATGACCGATTCAATGGCGTTGATGGCGGCATCATACTGCGACCAGACATTGGCGGGCCCGCCCGTTGCTTCCGCCAGCACGTGGCCAGCGTGGTCCGTCAGGCGCCCGCGACAGTGTGTACCACCGCCATCAATACCCAGCAAAAGTGATTGCACGCGCTTCCTCCTGCCTGCCACGAACGGCATGATGCTTATAGATGTGCGAAAGATAGGGGAAAAAAACTTAAATCGCAATCACAAATAAATACGCATTCCGTATAGTTAATTAATATTCATTTAAAACATAAAGATAACAAAAAGTACCAATTTGAGATCGGCGTTACGGATTGACATTAGTTTTTCTGCCGTAATAAGTTAATGGTCAGATTATCAGCAGCCTGATGGGTCGGGCAGCTAACAAGCAACGGGCTTCAGGGGTACAACATGAAAGTGGGCATTATTGGTCTGGGCTTTCGTCTTTCCCATGTGGTGAAAGAGTTCAACAAAGCTGACGCAGAGTTCTCCGTGGTGGGTTACGTCGATCCGGCTCCCGCTGGCTTGCCAAATCTTCACACCTTCGGTATTGATGCCGGGAAGGCGTTCGACAGCGTGGATGCGCTGCTCCAGCACGGTGGTTTCGATCTGTTGCTGGTGGGGTCACCCAACTTTATGCACCTCGAGCATATCCGTCAGGGGCTGGCCGCCGGTTACACCGTGTTTACCGAGAAACCGGTGGTGATCAATGAAGAGCAGACGATGGCGATGGCGCAACTGGTACAACAATATGGCCATGAGCGCATTCTGGTCGGCCTGGTGCTGCGTTACTCACCGCTGTATCACGATCTATTGAACGCACGCGATGAAAATCGTCTCGGTGAAATCACCTCAATCGAAGCCACTGAACACATCAAGCCTTATCACGGCGCCTTCTTCCAGCGCGACTGGCGACGTCTGGAAAAATACGCCGGTCCTTATATTCTGGAAAAATGCTGCCACGACATCGATCTCTATCAGGGATTGGTCGGTGAACGCCCGGTGCGCGTTGCCAGCTTTGGTGGACGTAAGAACTTCACCCCGCAGCATGCACCCACCGGGGCTGTCACGCCGCAATCAGAGGTGTATCACGTGAAGCCCAGCGGCTGGTCGAGCACGGATGCGGTGTTTGACGGCGACGCCGATATCGTCGATTACCAGACGGCGCTGATCGAATACGCCAATGGCGCAACTCTCGCCTTCCACGCCAACCTCAACGTGCCGGATGAATTTCGTCGTTTCTGCGTGATGGGCACCGACGGCATGGCCGAGGGCGACTTTGTGCGTAACTACTTCCGCGTACACAACGCCCGTACCGGCGAGCGTGAAGTCGATACCACCTACAGCGGCAATGCTTATGACGGTCACTATGGTGCCGATGCGTTGATGGCTGAAGAGATCGTCAAACACATTAAACAGGGAACGCCACTGAAAGTATCCGTGGTGGATGCACTGGAAGCGGGTCTGACCGCGATCAAAATCGATGAAGCACGAAAATCGAAAACCGTGGTGGATATGACAGACAGCTGGAAACAATTTGACGCCAGCCTGGGGAAAACCGCGACCGTATAAGGTCAACCTCCCCGCGCAGATCCCCCTTTGCGCGGGGCTTTTCATGGCAGTGCAGAGTGGTGACATCATTAACCGGCCCGCGAGCCGGTTTTTGTTGGCACTTAACCTGCGTTTTCATTCTCCAGCTTCTGCCGTTTGCGCAGATGCGGGAAAATCGTCATCCACACCGCCACCACCACCAGCGTGCCGATCCCGCCAAGTGCTGCGGCAGGCACCGCCCCCATCCACGCCGCCAGCAAGCCTGACTCAAACTCGCCCAGCTGATTTGAGGTGTTAATAAAGATGGCGTTGACCGCATTCACGCGACCGCGCATGTCATCCGGCGTATCCAGCTGCACCAGCGCGCCGCGAATCACCATGCTCACCATGTCGAACCCACCCAGCGCGGCCAGCGCCAGCAGAGAGAGCCATAATTGCGTGGAGAGCGCGAACACCAGCGTGGCGACCCCAAAGCCCGCCACCGAACCAAACATAATCATGCCGACGTGTTTTTCCAGCTTGTGACGGCTCAGCCACACGCCAACAATGAGCGCCCCTACAGAAGGTGCACCGCGCAGCATGCCCAATCCCCAGGGGCCGGTATGCAGAATATCCTGCGCGAAGATCGGCAACAGCGCGGTGGCACCTCCCAGTAACACGGCGAACAGATCGAGAGAGATCACACCCAACACATCTTTGCGCTCACGAATAAAACGCACGCCCGCAAACATGGTGGTGAGATTCATCGGCATCCGCGTTTGGGGTGGACGTTCATAACGAAGGCGGCTGACCAACACCAGAGAGAAGAGATAAAACAGGGCGGAGACGCCGTAAACCACCTCGGGACCGGCCACATACAGCAGGCCACCTAAGGTTGGGCCGACGATCACTGCAGCCTGGCCGCCCACTGAACTCGCCGCCATGGCACGCGCGAGAATCGGTGGAGGCACCAGCGCAGGGAGCATCGACGTGATCGACGGCCACTCCAGCGCTTTGGCCACGGAGATCAGAAACACCAGTCCCCAAATTTCAATTTTATCCGCCCAGTGCATCAGCGTCAGTGCCACCAGGCCAAGCAGAGCTAGCCATTCAATCAATTGCCCGACCAGCACAATGCGGCGGCGATCAAACTGGTCGGCAAGATGGCCGGCCGGCAGAGCCAGTAATACCGAAGGCAGGAACTGCATCAGGCCAATCATCCCCAACGCCATCGCGCTGTGCGTAAGGGCGTAGATTTGCCAGCTAACCGCCACGGAGAACATCTGGAAACCAAACGATGAACAGGTGCGCGCCAGCCAGAAGGCGACAAACGACCTGTGCCGCAACAGAGAGTCTTCTGCTGCGGATAACGGTGAAGCCATATTTTATCCCATCCTAAATCATCTTCCGGCCAGCATCATTGCACCAGCCTGGTGAAAAGCCGTTTACCGACTCTCATTATCATTTTGCGGCCACAGAGTGCGACATCTGACGCTGGCAAGCAATGGCTAGCCGTGCGCTTTAAAAACAGTTGCTTATCTAAAATTTAACTAAGCATAGAGTTCTGAATATTAGCAGGCTGATTGTTTTCACCTGAAAATATCTGAATCATTCCAGAAATTCCAATAACTCAATATTAAATACATCTTTTAGCCGCCATATCTCTCTATCAGAGACAGCTAAAAAAGGTGACCTTAACAAACATTTCGATCTATATTGGAAGCGTAAAGATCACAGCAACCTTGCCGTCCTTATAATAATTAAGACGTTCCAGTTAATTAATTTATTCATAGAGATAAATGGAAAACAGTTCATACAATCCTTATGTTACTGAGCGTATCCGTCGCCTCGACGGGGCACTGATGGGCGTGTGTTATTCAGCACCCTTTATGCATTGTGAACAGGAAAGCACAGTATTACTTAACGGAAGCAACATAATTTCACTGCACAATCAGTTGCCCGATGCGCCCGAACGAATAATTATCCCTTTAGTGGGAAATAGTCTTGCGTGCTTTTTAAAGGCGCCAGAAAATTATCCCAGCCTGCAAATGGAAAATGTCTCCCTTGCTATCAATTATGCCAGTTTAGTTAAGCAGGAAGCGGCATTGCGAGAAGCCGTACAGCATCACGCATTCTGGCTTTATGATTTGGCTCCGCCAGGAACGTGCTGGAAGAATATTGCCTCTTTTCCCTTCAGTGGAATTGTCCTGAACGATGATTTCTTCAATGATAATTATCTCAAGTTCAGCTTTCCCTTTTTGCTCGGATCCTGCCGGGAAAGAGAAGCAGAGGTGATATTACGCACTCCGCAATTAACTCTGCCGTTGTCTGTCTATGAAGACCTGCAACTTTCTGGCTGTCAGGAACAACGCACCAGCAACACCCTGTTTGAAGTGTAAACGCTTACACGAAATGCCGCCTCTTGCCGTTATGTCCCGATCTCTTCGGGCATAACGTTAGAATCTCCTCATAAAATGTCGCACTACTACCATTCCACAAGCGCAAAGCACTAAAAAAATCAAACCCGTTAACGTTTTTAAGATAAAATTTAACGCAAAGGGATCATCTGGCGTAACGGAAGCGCTGCGATCGAACATTTTAAGTCACTTCGTACTCTATGTCGGGAAACAACCTAATGCGTTGTTTCCTTTTAAGTTTATGGCAAAGAAAGAGGTTAATATTATGGGGAAAGCTTCCTCATCTTTTGGCGTGATTCGCTTTTTGACGGTGCTGTTCGCACTGCTCACAGGCGCATTTATGCTGGTAGGCGGTGTATGGCTAGCCGCAATTGGTGGTTCCTGGTACTACGTTATTGGCGGTGTGATTATGTTGATCACCGCTATCCTGCTGTGGCGCCGTAGCGGTGCAGCGATCATGCTGTATGCACTGTTGCTGTTGGCAACGCTGGTGTGGGGCGTTTGGGAAGTTGGTTTCGACTTCTGGGCGCTGGCACCACGTACCGATGTGCTGGTGATCTTCGGCATCTGGCTGATTCTGCCGTTTGTGTATCGCGGTCTGAATCATGCAGGTAAAGGCGCGCTGGGTCTGATGGCCGTTGCGCTGATTGCCAGCGTGCTGGTGCTGGCGTGGGCAGTGTTCCACGATCCGCAGGAGCTGAACGGTGAAATCCCAGCGGCGGCAGATAATGCCCCGCAAGCGCAGCCGCTAAGCAACATCAAGGATGCTGACTGGCCTGCGTACGCGCGTGACCAGCAAGGCACGCGCTTCTCTCCACTGAAGCAAATCAACACCGGTAATGTGAAAGAGTTGCAGGTAGCCTGGCAGTTCCAGACGGGCGATCTGAAAACCCCGAACGACCCAGGTGAAATCACCGACGAAGTGACGCCGATTAAAATCCGCGACACCTTGTATCTCTGCTCACCGCACCAGATTCTGTTTGCGCTGGATGCAAAAACCGGTAAGCAGAAGTGGAAATTTGATCCGGGCTTAAAACCGAATCCAACCTTCCAGCATGTGACCTGTCGTGGTGTCTCTTACCATGAAATGCCAGCAGCAGCGGATGCGTCTAACACCCAGCCTGCGCTGTGTTCACGTCGCATTTATCTGCCAGTGAACGACGGTCGTCTGTTCGCGCTGGATGCCGAAACCGGTGAACGTTGTGCCGCGTTTGGTAACAACGGTGAGCTGGATCTGCAGCACAAACAGCCGGTACTGACCCCAGGCCAGTATGAGCCGACTTCACCACCGATCATCACGGATACCACTATCGTGATTGCCGGTGCGGTCACTGATAACTACTCTACCCGTGAACCGTCAGGCGCTATTCGTGGCTTTGATGTGAACACCGGTAAACTGCTGTGGGTGTTTGATCCGGGCGCGAAAGATCCCAACGCGATTCCAGATGATGAACATACCTTCACCATGAACTCGCCGAACTCCTGGGCACCGGCAGTATACGATCCAAAACTGGATACCGTATTCCTGCCAATGGGCGTGACGACACCAGACATCTGGGGTGGTAACCGTACGCCTGACCAGGAACGTTTCGCGAGCAGCGTACTGGCACTGAATGCCACCACCGGCAAGCTGGTGTGGTCGTATCAGACCGTACATCACGATCTGTGGGATATGGACCTGCCGTCACAACCGACGCTGGCCGATATCACTGACAAAGATGGCAACACCGTTCCGGTGATTTATGCCCCGGCCAAAACCGGTAACATCTTTGTCCTGGATCGTCGTACCGGTAAGCCAGTTGTCCCCGCACCGGAAACTCCAGTGCCACAGGGCGCTGCGAAAGGTGACCACGTTTCTCCTACTCAGCCGTACTCCGAACTGACCTTCCGTCCGAAGAACAATCTGACGGACAAGGACATGTGGGGCGCGACCATGTTCGACCAACTGGTGTGCCGCGTGATCTTCAAGCGTCTGCGCTACGAAGGTCCGTTCACGCCGCCGTCTGAGCAAGGTACGCTGGTGTTCCCAGGTAACCTCGGTATGTTCGAGTGGGGCGGCATCGCGGTGGATCCACATCGTCAGATCGCGATTGCTAACCCAATGGCGCTGCCGTTTGTCTCTAAACTGGTGCCACGCGGTCCGGGCAACCCGATCGAGCCACCAGCCGATGACAAAGGCGGTTCAGGTACTGAAACCGGTATTCAGCCACAGTACGGTGTACCGTACGGCGTGGAGCTGAATCCGTTCCTGTCTCCGTTGGGTCTGCCATGTAAACAACCGGCCTGGGGCTATGTCTCAGCGGTTGACCTGAAAACCAACGAAACCGTGTGGAAAAAACGTATCGGTACCGTTCGCGACAGCGCGCCGGTTCCGGTTCCGTTCAAAATGGGTATGCCAATGCTGGGCGGCCCAATTACCACGGCCGGTAACGTGTTCTTCATTGGTGCGACTGCCGATAACTATCTGCGCGCGTTCGACACCAACACCGGGGAAATGCTGTGGCAGGCACGTCTGCCAGCCGGTGGCCAGGCAACACCGATGACCTACGAAGTGGATGGCAAGCAGTACGTTGTCATTGCTGCGGGTGGTCACGGTTCGTTTGGTACTAAGCTGGGCGATTACGTCATTGCCTACGCACTGCCAGATGCTAAATAAGTTTCTGATTTGATGTGACAAAGGCGGGCTGCGAAGCCCGCCTTTTTTATTGTCTCACTGCCTGCGCTCTGGCGTATCGCGTCATTATGAAGAAGCTAAAGGTTGTTCGAAGCGCCATACCTGTCGCCGTTACGGCTTCTTTAACACCCGCGCATTTAACAGCGCGCACAGCGCCATGATCACACAAGTCGCCAGAAACACTGGCCGCATGCCGAAAGCACCGCCAACAAATCCGCCAAATAACGGACCTGAGACCTGACCGACATACTGGGCCGAGGTCGAATACCCCAACATTTTCCCCACCTGCCCTTGCGGCACATTGTGGCGAATCAGCGCCGTTACACACGGCATCAAACCGCCCAGCGCCATGCCCATCAGGAAACGCAGCAGCACCAGTTGCCAGGCTTGGGTGATAAACGCCTGCGGGATCAACAACAGGGCACAAACGACCAGGCCGTAAACCAGCACGCGGCCATGCCCTACCCGATCCGCCAGGCGCCCCAAACGCGGCGCAGAGAGAATACTGCCCAGCGCAGCCGCCGCCATCACCACGCCCGCCGTCACCGTAATCGCATGATCGCCCTGCACGAACTGACCGATATACAGCGTGATGATCGGTTCAATCGACATATTGGCAAAAATCAGCAGCATGCCTGATAACCACATCAGTCGCACCAGTGGCAGATTAACCGGCTTCTCACTCTCATCAAGAGTTTGCACCGTTTTTTTACCCGGCTGACGCGGTGCTTCTTTTAACAAAAAGGTGGTGGCAAGGAAGGCGAGGAAAATCACAGCGCCGGTCAGCCAGAAGGTATGGCGAATGCCAATCAGCGGTGGCAACACCCCGCCCAGCAGTGGCCCCACCACGTTACCCGCCATAATGCCGGAAGACAACACACCCAGCGCCCAACCCGTGTGCTCTTTTGGCGTTTGCGCCGCGACCATGATGGTTGAACCCGATGCGTAGCCCCCCAATAATCCCGCCAGCAAACGCAAGGCAACCAGTTGCCACGGCGCCGTCGCCATACCAATCAGCGACATGGCAATCGCCATTCCGAGGCTGGCACGAATCAACATCAGTTTGCGGCCATAGCGATCCGCCAGTTTTCCCCACAACGGCGCGGTTAACGCGGCGCTGAGGAAAGTGGCACCATACGCAGCCCCCGACCAGCGTGCAATCGCGGCAGGTTCCTGCACGCCAAGCTGCTGCACATACAGCGGCAGAAACGGCAGCAGCAACGTCATCGCCACAATGGTGCTGAACGAACCCAGCACGCAGACAAACAAATTACGTTTCCAGTGTTGCTGCTCAGGCGCTAACACTGTTGATGATTGCGACATAGTCATTCCCTGTTTTTGCTTTTTTAGCAGGCTAACAGCGGAGCACGACATAAAACAGGGAGAGAGAGATATTTGCCAACCAGCGTAATATTGTTGTCAGGCAACAACAATTAACTGCCGCTCAAGGCATTGATTAACGCATCACACAGCAACGTCACGGGGGATGAGGGTTGCGGCAGCTCTTTGAGCAGCAGATAACTGTGTAAACGGTCCATTTGCCACTCGGGCAATACCTGTTGGATCTCGCCGCGCCCCAGCGCCTCTTGCGTCATATACGCTGGTAAATAAGCGATGCCGGTGCCGGCCAGCGCCGCATTCAGCAGCGCCATGCTGTTGTTGGCGCGGAAACGGCTGTGCACATCCAGCGCCAGTCGCTGTTTATCGCGGCGAAACGGTAGTGCGGCAGTATGCGCGGGTCCGTGGAACAGCAACAAATCGTGACGTGTCAGGCGCTCTGGATGGTCGATAGCGGGATGCGCTGCCAGATAATCCGGCGTGGCATAGAGTCCCCACTCGATGGTGCTCAGTTCGCGATAATTAGCGACTTCCGGCGCACGCGCACGAATCACTATTGCCACATCCGCGCTGGGCTGTGGATCGTCACTGGTGGTGAGGTCGAGATCGACATTGATATGAATATGACGGCGGATAAAGTCATTCAGAGTGGGGACGACGCACTGGCAGCCATAGGTGATTGGCGCCTGTAAGCGCACATTACCCGCGGGCAGTTGATGAACCTGCTGTACAAACGCATCGGCGCGGTGCATCTCTTCCAGCATGCGGGTACAAAACGGATAGTAAGCCTGACCCAGCTCGGTCAACGTCACTTTCCGCGTGGTGCGCTGCAGCAGTTTGATGCCGAGTCGCACTTCCAGCCGCGCGATTTCGCGACTGACATGCGATTTAGAGACACCTAAGGTTCGCGCGGCTTCGCTAAAGCTTTGCCGCTCAACGACGCGCGCAAACAGCATCATGGCGGTGAGATTGTCGCTGTTGTCCATGTTCTCTGATGAGTAACAAACTGAGAACAGCAGCTTAAAAGTAAAAGCAGCAATAAGCACCGAATTTAATCAGCGCACATTGCGGAGCGGCGTAATTTATCGTGTAACGCCTTCGCGATTCACTGCGCAATAAATTGCGCCGCTACGTCTCCAGTGCGAGCTAATTTTAGCGTCATCGATCAACTGGCCACCGCTAAGGGGAACAACAAGCGTTCCTGTTCAACGCGGCGCTGGCGGCGTAACTGGCCCGGCGTGACGCTGAAATAGTTTTTGAATGTACGTGTATATGCCTGCTGGGTATCAAACCCGTAGCTCATCGCCACCTGCAGAATCGCTTCATCGCTGTTGATCAGCGTGAGCGCGGACTCAGTCAACCGGCGCTGACGGATGTACTCTGCCAGAGAAAAACCGGTGTGCTGACGGAACAGACGTTGCAGATGCCAGCGGGAGTATCCCGAGCGGCGTGCTACTTCATCCAGATGCAAATCGTGCCCTAAGTTGTCTTCAATCCAGTCCAGCAAACTACGGATAAATTCGCGCTGATTCATGGGAACCTCCTGCTTCGACAATATGTCCAATGCAGTCACTGTAGCGCGCTAAATTTATCCCTTAATTAGCAGAAAATTAGCGCAGAATTAGCAAGGGGGAAAGTGGATGCTCCGCCTAAATAAGTTCAGCGGCAGAAAGGCAGCAAGAGCGTGAATCCTCAGAGGCTTGCATAAGTCAGTGAGGGGGTGAACGCTCGCAGCTCACGCCTCTGCAGCGGGAAGTATGACGGAGGGTAATTCTGGCCTAATTATCTGGCGCTACACTGCGTCCATCAGTTTGGGAGAACTCTATGCGTGTGCTGCTGGTAGAAGATGATGAAATGATTGGCGCCAACTTGCAGCAGGCGCTGGAAGCGGCGGGCTGGTCGGTGGACTGGGTGCGCGATGGCGTATTTGCCACCAACGCCTGGGCCGAAGGCGGTTATACCTGCGTGCTGCTCGATCTCGGTTTACCGCGGGAAGACGGTATTCACGTATTGAAGCGTGCGCGTACGCGTGGCGATATGACGCCCGTGCTGGTGCTGACTGCGCGTGACACAGTGCAACAACGCATTCAGGGACTCGACAGCGGCGCCGATGACTATTTGCTTAAACCCTTTGATCTGCAAGAGGTACTGGCGCGCATGCGTGCAATCACCCGACGTCGTCACGGAGCGGCGGATTCCCTGTTAGGCAGTGGCGATGTGCAGCTGGATATGATGACGCGCGAAGTGCTGTACAAAGGCCAACGCGAACAGCTGACTGCACGCGAATATGCCCTGCTCTACGCTCTGCTGGAGCGCCCTGGTGCCATCCTGTCACGCGAACAATTAGAGAACCGCATTTACGGCTGGGGTGAAGAAGTCACCAGCAACGCCGTTGATGTGCTAATCCACGGCATGCGCCGCAAGCTCGATAACGAAGTGATTCGCAACGTGCGCGGTTTGGGCTGGCGAGTACCGGCAATATGAAACCTTTCACTTTTATGCGCTCCCTGCGTAACAAACTGCTCGCCACGCTGGTGCTGCTGCACCTGGCGATGATCGGCGGCGTCACCTGGTATTTCTACCATTGTTATGGCGACATGATGGGCACCATGAAGGACGATCAGCTCGCCAAGATTGCTGATGCCTGGTCCTCCAGCCAGCGCATGCCTGCGCTGATGCCAATGGTGATGCAGCAAGAAAAGCTGAAGAGCACCTACATCGTTCAGCTGTGGGACACCAACAATCATCTGCGCGCCAGCTCATGGCCTGCTTTACAGGCGCCGCTGCAGGCAAAAAAAGGCTGGTCCGATTTAAAAGTTGGCGACTGTGGCGATGACTGTGACTGGCGCGTGTATACCCGTCCCGGCGAACTGGGCAGTGAAATCGGTAATATTCAGGTTTTACACAACATCGGCTACATGAAAAGTTTGATGGTGAAGCGGGTGCTGTCCGCCATCATTCCTTTAATGCTGATGATGCCGCTGTCACTGCTGGTGATCTGGCTGGTAGTACGTGCCATCACGCGAGATTTGCGCGTTGCCTCGCGACAGATTGCCGCACAAGAAACATTGCATCCGCACTCGGTATCGCCGGATGGCTTACCGGATGAAGTGCTGCCGCTGGTCGCTGCTTATAACTCTCTGCTCGATAAGCTACGGGCAGCCTGGTCATCGCAACGACAGTTCCTTGAAGATGCGGCACATGAACTGCGCACGCCGGTTACCGCCGTCACCTTGCAGCTGGAAAATCTGCGCCAGCATATTCAGCCTGGTGAAGCCAGTCGCCAGTTTGATCAGCTGGAAGCCGGCGTCACGCGGACGCGCCATCTGGTGACGCAGTTGCTGAATATCTCGCGCCAGGAAGATCAGTCAGTGGTGGCCACGGTGGAAACCATCCAGCTCGATGATTTGCTGAAAGAGAGCATCGAGCAGTTGATGGTGGTCGCCGATAAACGCGGCATTGATATCGGTTTTAATGGCACCACGCACTATCGCCTGCACGCCAGCCGTTCCGATTTGCGTAGCCTGTTTGATAACCTCATCGGCAACGCGATGCTGCACACGCCGGAAGGCAGCCTGGTGGATGTGCTGCTGCATCGGGTGGGCAATCACACCGTGGTGGATATCGTCGATAACGGGCCGGGCATGCCGGAGTCCTTTATCGAACGCGCCTTTGATCGCTTCACCCGTTCGCCAGATGTACAGGCGCAAGGCAGCGGTTTGGGTCTGTCGATTGTGCGCAGCGTAGCGCAGAAGCATCAGATGCAGGTCGCGCTGTCGAACTGCCATAACGCCCAGGGGCAAATTTCCGGCCTGCAGGTGCGTGTGACCTTGCCATAATCGACGTGTCGCTACCGCCTTGAATATCCAGCGCGGTAGCGGCACAACGTATTGCGTCTTTTCCTCATCTAAATCGCCCTACACGATGAACCACGTATTTTCCGCCGCCAAATTCCAAAGGCACACGATGAATCGTGCCGCTACGTTCTTTTTCTGCATCTGACATTTTTACGGTTGTACGCGACAACGTAAACGGTTGCGGGGTTCCGTTCGCCACACAGCATTTATGTGATCACAATCACATTTACAGTGAATCAAAATGCAACACATTTTGACAAACGTGATCAAAATCTATTTCCTATCGCTCTGTTACAGGCACATTACGCACACTTGAAAATTCGGCGAATTAGACCGGTTAAAAAACAACTCACGGCCCATCCCCTGGGATCGCTTTCACTCGATCGCGACGCATCTGCGGCGATCACTAGCATGTGGTTAATAAAATAATGAAATTTAAAGCATTGATAGCAGGGGCCTTACTGGCCAGCAGCTGGACCGGCGCGGCACAAGCGGCAGACAGCGATCCGCAGTATCTTTCAGACTGGTGGCATCAGAGCGTTAACGTGGTGGGCAGTACACACACCCGTTTCGGACCACAGTTCAACAATGACGTGTATCTCGAATACGAAGCCTTTGCTAAAAAAGACTGGTTCGATTTTTACGGCTATGCGGATTTAACCAACTTCTTCGGCGTGGGTAACAGCAACGCGAACGGCATTTTCGACCACGGTTCGCCGTTGTTCATGGAAATTGAGCCACGTTTCTCTATCGATAAACTGACCGGCACCAGCCTGGCGTTTGGTCCGTTTAAAGAGTGGTATTTCGCGAACAACTATATCTATGACATGGGCCGCAACGCTTCACAGCGTCAGAACACCTGGTACATGGGTCTGGGTACCGACATCGATACCCACAGCGATATCGGTCTGTCATTGAACGTTTATGCCAAATACCAGTGGCAGAACTACGGTGCAGCGAACGAAAACAGCTGGGATGGTTATCGCTTCAAAGTGAAATACTTTGTGCCGATTACCGATCTGTGGGGCGGCAAGCTGAGCTACATCGGCTTCACCAACTTCGACTGGGGTTCCGATCTGCGCGATGAGACCGGTCCATCACGTACCAGCAATTCGATCGCGTCCAGCCACATTCTGTCGCTGAACTACGATCACTGGCACGTTTCTACCGTGGCACGTTATTTCCACAATGGCGGTCAGTGGGCGGATGGGCAGGAGCTGAACTTCGGCAACGGTCCGTTTGAAGTGAAATCGACGGGCTGGGGTTACTATCTGGTCGTGGGTTACAACTTCTAATTCGTATGAATACAAGGGTCGCCATCACTGGCAACCCTTGTAAGGTACGCATTTATGCGTACCTGGTCACAAACTGTTCCGGTTTAACTCTGCGGCATGTCCGCACTCACCATCCAGGGCACGCCAAACTTATCGGTGAACATGCCGAAACCGTGCGCCCAGAATGTCGGCTCCCACGCTTTCGTCACCTCTCCGCCTGCGGATAAAGCATCAAACCAACGTTTTCCTTGCGCTTCATCAAGTGTCGATAAACATACGGAAAAGCCGGCGTAATTTGCCTGCTGTGCGCCATCGCTCATCATCAATTCACCCTGACCGATGCGCAGCTGGGCATGCATGATTTGTTCTGGCGAGAAGGTCACGCCAGAGGGGCAGCCCTCATCCTCAACAGGGGTTTCATCCGGCATGTCACCGAAGGTCATTTTAAACAGTAGTTCGCCGTCAGTGGCCGCAAGATAAAAGGCGATCGCCTCTTCACAGCGGCCGTTGTAAAACAAATAAGGTGTAATTTGCATGGTCGGTTCTCCTTAACGTAAACGTACGGAGCGAGTGTAATGCGCAATTTTTAAAAAGCTGCGAGCCAAACCGCACTCTTAACTTTGCTGACAATCCAGGACACAATCTTACTTTTGTTGACAATAGCGGCGGAACAGCTGGGCCATATAAGCGCTCATTGGGGTCAGCGCGGTGTCTTTCCGCTGGATCAAATAGAAGGTGGCTTTTGGTAACGGATCGTCAAGATCGAGGGCAATAAGTTGCCCACCGTGCGTCGGATCCTCAATGACATCGCGCGAGATGATGCTGACAAAATCACTCTTTGCCACCAGGCTGGTGCAGGCCATAAAGGTTTCGCAGGTCACCACGATCTTCGGTGCCATACCGCGTTCACCAAACAGATCGTGCAGCAACCGATAGTAACTACCCTGCGGCGTCGGCATCGTCCAGTCACAGTGCTGCAACTCATTCAGTGAGCGGGCATGCGCCATCGGATGGCCTTTTCGCATCACCACCTGATAGTCACGCTCCATTAGCCGCTCAAAAATCAGCTCCTGATCCAGATGATGTTGATCGTAGGTATTAACGGTGAAATCCAGGGCGCCCTGACGCAGTTCATGCACCATCGACACCAGCTGCCCCTCAACGATACGCACCTTCACCAGCGGGTATTCACGATGAAACTGGGTGATCACCTGCGGCATGATAGTGCGCGCAATACTGCCGCCCACGCCGATGTTCACTCTTCCGCCCGCCAATCCCAATCGCTGCTGAATATCCTCCTGCGCCACGCGCAATTCTTCCAGCACCAGACTGGCATGACGAAAAAAGTTATCACCGATATCCGTTAGCGTGACGCCCTGCTGACGACGTTCGAACAAACGTGCGCCAAGCGCCAGCTCCAGTTCCTGAATCGCTTTGGTCAGCGCAGGCTGTGAAAGTCCCGATAAGCGGCTGGCAGCGCGAATACTGCCCTGGCGGGCCACATCGACAAAGGCGCGCAGTTGATGAAGTTTGAGGTTGGCAGGCATGATTTTTGTGATAACCGTTGTTTATCAGTGACAAGATATTCGCATCTTATGCGCACCAATACCATTGTGTAGATTCGGGATAATGCATAAAAAACCAACACAAAGGATATGCCGATGAAAACCCTCTCCGACCTCGTCAACGCGCGGATTCCACAGATGCAAAGCTGGCGTCGCGATCTGCACCATTTTGCCGAATCGGGCTGGCTGGAGTTCCGTACTGCAACGATAGTGGCCGAAGAGCTGCATCGTCTTGGTTATCAGCTCAAGCTCGGCCGCGACGTGATCGATGCCGATGCGCGCATGGGCTTACCTTCTGACGAGGTACTGGCACAACAGGAAGCCCGTGCACTGGAGCAAGGCGCACTGCCACAGTGGATCTCGCATTTCTCAGGCGGCTTCTGCGGCGTAGTCGCCACGCTGGAGACCGGTCGTCCCGGCCCGGTGATGGGCTTCCGTGTCGATATGGATGCGCTGGACCAGAACGAAAGCCGTGATGCCGACCACATCCCTACCCGTGAAGGATTTGCCTCCTGCAACTCCGGCATGATGCACGCCTGCGGCCACGACGGCCATACTACTATCGGCCTGGCGCTGGCGGGTGTGTTGATGGAGATGAAAGATCAGCTCAGCGGCACCATTAAGATCATCTTCCAGCCTGCCGAAGAGGGCGTGCGTGGCGCTAAAGCGATGGTGGCCGCAGGCGTGGTGGATGATGTGGATCTGTTTACCGCTATCCATCTCGGCACAGGCGTACCTGCTGGCGAAATCGTTTGCGGCAGCGACAGCTTCCTGGCCACCACCAAACTGGACGTCAATTTCACCGGCGTCGGCGCGCATGCGGGCGGTAAACCAGAAGAGGGTCGTAACGCCTTGCTGGCCGCCGCGCAAGCTACACTGGCGCTGCATAACCTGCCACAACACAGCGGCGGTGTCGCACGCGTCAACGTAGGTGTGCTGCAGGCAGGCTCCGGACGCAACGTGGTACCCGATTATGCCCTGATGAAAGTGGAAACCCGTGGCGTCAGCAATCAGGTTAACGATGACATCTATCAGCAAGCCCTGCGCGTGATTTCCGGCGCGGCGGCGATGTATGGCGTTGAGTACGACATCAAACTAATGGGTGGCGCACGCAGTTGTACCCCAAGCCAGCCGTGGGTCGATTTTATCCACCAGCAGGCCGATGCCATGGGGATTTTCACCTCGGTAGTGGATACCAAAAAGCAGGCGGCGGGTTCGGAAGATGCCACATACATGCTGGAGCGCGTGCAGCAGCGTGGCGGTCAGTCATCCTATGTGATCTTTGGTTGCGATCTGGCGGCAGGCCACCACAACGCGAAGTTCGATTTTGACGAAGCGATTATGGCCACAGCGGTGCAAACCCTCGCGACGCTGGCGCTGAACCAGGCACAGTTTGGAGGTCAGCGATGAGCCATCACGATTTTATCGATCGTTACATCAACGAAAACCAGCCGCGCTTCACCGCCCTTAGCGATGCTATCTGGGATGTACCGGAAACCCGCTTTGAAGAGACGCAATCCGCCGCCATTCTGGCCGATGCGCTGGAGCAGGAAGGCTTTGCCGTCGAGCGTGGCGTCGGCAATATCGACACCGCCTTTATCGCCAGCATCGGCAGTGGAAAACCGGTGATTGCTATCCTCGGTGAGTTTGATGCACTGGCCGGTTTGAGCCAGCAATCAGGCTGCGCCACACCACAACCACTGGTGGAAAACGGCAACGGGCACGGCTGCGGCCACAACCTGCTGGGCACCGCCGGACTGGCCGCGGCCTTTGCCATCAAGGCATGGTGGGCAGAAAACGGCCAGCGCGGCACGCTACGCTTTTACGGTTGCCCAGGCGAGGAAGGCGGTTCTGGCAAAACCTTTATGGTACGCGAAGGGCTGTTTGATGACGTGGATGCCGCTGTCACCTGGCATCCTGAAGGCTTCAGCGGCATGTTCAACCTCAGCACGCTGGCCAATATCCAGGCCGCATTTCACTTCAAAGGCGTGGCCGCGCACGCCGCTAACTCGCCGCATCTGGGACGCAGTGCGCTGGATGCCGTGACGCTGATGAACACCGGTGCCAACTTCCTGCGCGAGCACATCGTGCAGGAAGCGCGTGTGCACTACGCCGTGACTAACACCGGCGGTGTTTCCCCCAATGTGGTGCAAGCCGATGCCGAAGTGCTGTATCTGATCCGCGCGCCAGAACTCGATCAGGCACAGGATATTTATCAGCGGGTGATCAATATCGCCAAAGGCGCGGCCCTGATGACCGACACCACCATGACGGTGCGCTTCGATAAAGCCTGCTCCAACTATGTGCCGAATCGCGCGCTGGAAGCGGTGATGGAGCGCAACTTGCATCAGTTTGGCTTGCCCGAGTACAGCGCGGAGGAGCAGCAGTTCGCCGCCGAGATTCGTGCCACGCTAACGAAGGACGATCTGCGCAATGCGCGTTTGAACGCAGCGCGCACCGGCGGCGAGGCAGGCGTGGCATGGACCGAGGCGCTGGGCGACAAAATTTTGATGGATGAAGTGGCACCGTATGCCATAACGCGCGAGCTGCTGTATGGCTCAACCGATGTCGGCGATGTGAGTTGGGTGACGCCAACCGCGCAGTGCTTTGCGCCTTGCTTCGCCTTTGGTACCCCGCTGCACACCTGGCAACTGGTGGCGCAGGGCCGCACTTCGCTGGGCCATAAAGGCATGTGTCTGGCCGCCAAAGTGATGGCCGCCACCGCGCTGACCTTGTTGCAGGATGAAGAAGCACTGGCGCGCTGCCGCGAAGAGTTCCAGCGCGTGCGCCGCGAACAGCCCTACAGCTGCCCGATTCCGGCAGATGTGACGCCATCAAAATTATAAAAGCCTTAGCGGCATAAAAGATTCAATCCGGCGCAAACCCGGATGCAGTAACCAAAAAAATAAAAACTAAAGCCCGTCATACTTCGAGTCGCCTCAGCGGCTTGAAGTATGACGGGCGCAAATACAACAGACATGACGAGGAATAACCGATGGAAGTGACCACGGAGAACCGCAGCCCAGGGAAGCTGTTTAGCTGGATTGAGCGGGTCGGCAACAAAGTGCCCAACCCGTTCTTACTGTTTGTCTATTTGATCGTGGTATTGATGGTCGCCACCGCGATTATCAGCTACTTCGATCTGGCAGTGAAAAATCCCACCAATGGCGAACTGGTGCGGGTCAACAACCTGCTGAGCGTGGCCGGGATTCAATGGATTCTGCCTAACATCATCAAAAACTTCAGCGGCTTCACGCCACTGGGGTCCATTCTGGCGCTGGTGATTGGTGCGGGTTTAGCAGAGAAAGTCGGCCTGCTGCAATCGCTGATGGTGAAGATGGCCTCACGCGTCAGCCGCCGCTACGCCAGCTATATGGTGCTGTTTATCGCCTTCTTCAGCCATATCTCATCGGATGCCGCACTGGTGGTGATGCCACCGCTGGGCGCGCTGATCTTCCTCGCCGTGGGTCGTCATCCGGTGGCGGGTTTACTGGCGGCTATCGCGGGTGTCGCTTCCGGCTTTACCGCCAACCTGCTGATCGTCACCACCGACGTGCTGCTCTCCGGCATCAGTACCGAAGCCGCGAAAGCGGTGAGCGATACCGTGCACGTGAGTGTGATCGATAACTGGTTCTTTATGGCCAGCTCGGTGATTGTGCTGACGATTGCCGGTGCCATCCTTACTGATAAGTTTGTCGAGCCGCGTCTTCCTGCGTGGAACGGCGGCAACAACGATCGCCTGCCGCCGCTGACCGCGCTGGAGAACCGGGGCCTGCGGGCTGCGGGCATTGCCGCGCTGGTGTTTATCGCCCTGATGGCCCTGCTGGTGGTGCCAGAACATGCCCCCCTGCGTAACCCGAAAACCGGCGGCATCATTCCTTCGCCGTTTATTCAGGGCATTGTGCCGATCATCATCCTGTTCTTCTTTGTGGTGGCGATTGCTTACGGCGCCGTGACAAAGCAAATCCGTCGGGCCGATGACATCCCGCAGCTGCTGGTGGATCCGATGAAGAGCATGGCGGGCTTTATTGTGATGGTGTTCCCGCTGTCGCAGTTTGTCGCCTTCTTTAACTGGAGCAACATGGGCAAATTCATGGCGATCGGTCTGACCGATATGCTGGAAAGTGCCGGCATCAGTGGCGCGCCCGCGTTCCTCGGTTTGATGTTCCTGTCGGCATTCTTGTGCATGTTTATTGCCAGCGGCTCAGCCATCTGGTCGATTCTGGCGCCAGTGTTCGTGCCGATGTTTATGCTGCTCGGATTCCATCCGGCCTTCGCGCAGATGATTTTCCGTATCGCGGATTCTGCCGTATTGCCCCTCGCGCCGATGTCACCGTTCCTGCCGCTGTTCCTCGGATTCCTGCAGCGATACCAAAAAGATGCGCAACTTGGCACCTATTATGTGCTGATCTTCCCGTATCCGGTGGTGTTCTTTATCAGCTGGATCATCCTGCTGCTGGCATGGTACGCACTGGGTTTACCGATTGGACCGGGCGTTTACCCCAGCCTGCATTAATCGCATCGCCATGGACGGCGACCACACTTCTGTGAACTGCAACGTAGATTGCGAAAATGTCACCGTTGCCCCTCTCGGCAACCCGCGATGAATTGATTATCCTGCTATTCCTTCGCTTGCTAACGGTTAATTATTTTTAAAACCCATAAAACCGTGCGAGTTCTGCAAACACCGAGGTTTATCCAATAATGACAACAATCACTTCGACAGGGATGGCGAACGATCACATCGCAGCGGATCGCCGCACCTTAGCCGGGCGCATCGATGCACTGCCCTCATCCGCAGGCTTATGGCGTTTTATTACGCTGCTGGCGCTGGGCGGTTTTTTTGAGCTCTACGATCTGTTTGAAACCGGCTATATCAGTTCTGGTCTGCTGGCAGCTGGCGTGTTTCATACCGGCTCGGAAGGGGTGTTCGGCATTGCCGACCAGGCCGCCTTCGCCTCGGCGACTTTCCTCGGCCTGTTTGTCGGTGCCAGCCTGCTGGCTCCCTATGCCGATCGCTTTGGTCGTCGCCTGACATTTATGTGCGCACTGGCATGGTACGGCGTGTTCTCGCTGTTGATGGCCTTCCAGCAGAGCGCTGAAATGATCATCCTGTTCCGCTTCCTGGTCGGTATCGGCCTCGGTGTTGAGCTGGTGACCATTGATACCTATCTGTCCGAATGGGTGCCTGCTCATCTGCGCAGCCGCGCCTTTGCCTACTCTTTCTTTATCCAGTTCCTGTCGGTGCCTGCCGTGGCGCTGATGTCATGGTGGCTGGTACCGCAAACTATTCTCAACCTTGAAGGCTGGCGCTGGGTGGTGATCGCCGGTGCGGTTTGCTCGCTGGTGATCTGGCTGATTCGTAAAAACCTGCCGGAATCGGCGCGCTGGCTGGCGCAGCAGGGCCGTCATCAGGAAGCGCATAAGGTGCTGAGTGAGATGGAAAAACGCTGCGGGATTGCGCCGGGCGAAGATTTCTCTGACAGCGATGCCGCAGCAGCGTTGCCAAAAAAAGGTCGCTTCAGCGAGATTTGGTCCCCCGCTTACCGCAAGCGTACGCTGATGCTGGTAGTGATGAACTTCTTCCAGGCAATTGGCTTCTTCGGCTTCGGTAACTGGCTGCCTGCACTGCTGTCCGGCAAAGGCGCAACGGTGACCCACAGCCTGCTGTATGCGTTCTTTATCACCCTGGCTTATCCGCTCGGCTCACTGATTTGCAGTCGCTACGCCGATAAGCTCGAGAACAAATGGCAGATCGTTTTCTCCTCCCTGATGACCGTGGTATTCGGCACGCTGTTCGCGCTGGCAACCAATCCGGTGCTGATGATCATCTGTGGCTTCCTGATCACCTACAGCAACGCGTGGCTGACCTTTAGCTACCACGCCTATCAGACCGAGATTTTCCCGACGCATATTCGCGCGCGTGCGGTCGGCTTCTGCTACTCCTTTAGCCGCCTGTCCACGGTGTTCAGCAGCATTTTGATCGGCATTATTTTGCAGTACGCCGGCAGCCAGGGCGTGATCGTCTTTATCGTGCTGAGCATGCTGATGGTGATGCTGTCAGTGGGGATTTACGGTCCGAAAACACGCGGGCTGGATTTGGAGAATATTTAACAAGACGTAAGGAGTCTTGATATCCAGCGGTAAGTAACGGGTGATAACGCAGTCTGGAGCCGCTTAGGGTCTGGCGTTTTGTAAAAAGGCCGCCAATGATGAAAATGGCGGCCCTATCTGGTTAAAGCGGTACGCAAATTTGCGCCCCGCTTTATGTCACTTTACTGCCCTTCCAGCACCTTAATGTCCGCGCTGCCCTGCTTCGACTCGACCGCCTCATCCTTGCGTAGCTTCGCCACATCCTTCGCCGTCACCGTCGACTTCACGCCATTACCCCAGCTGCCACGGATAAAGTTCACCACATCTGCCACCTGGTTGTCGTTCAGACGCCAACCGAATGCCGGCATGGTGATGGCTGACGGAGCGCCCTGCACGCCAGGCAAGGTGCCGCCCACCAATACGATGTGTATCAGCGAGGTCGGGTCCTCCGCCATGACGACCGGATTGCCGCGCAGTGCCGGGTAGAAACGTTGATAACCGCTGCCGTCGGTCTTATGACAGGCCGCACAGCTATCGACATACACCGAAGCACCTGGCTGGCTGTCATCGCCCTTCCACAACGCTTTGGCGACCGCATCATCCTGCGTGAACACCGTCTGGCTGGCATCCTTCGCACCCAGCGACTTCAGATATTTAGCAATCGCGCTGATATCTTCATCGTTGAGATACTGCAGGCTGTGCTGCACCACATCGGTCATGCCACCAAATACGGCGGTGTGATCGTTGCGGCCAAAGCGCAGGAACTGCTTCAGATCGTCTTCGCTCCAGCGGCCTAAACCATCACGGTTGTCACCGCGCAGATTGCTGGCGGTCCAGCCATCAATCGGTGCGCTACTGCCTGACAGGTAATCATTGCCTTCGCCGTTGGTCAGCGCTTTTTCCTGCATGGTGATGCTACGCGGTGTATGGCAGGCACCGCAGTGACCCAGACCTTCCACCAGATAGCGACCGCGCGCCAGCGCCGGATCTTCCTGCGCGGCGGGCTGGAACGCTTTCACGTCTGGCGCGAAGATGCCACGCCAGATGGAGAGCGGCCAGCGCATCGACAACGGCCAGGGAATGTCGCTGTCTTTGTTAGCCTGCGCCACCGGCTGTACGCCATGCATAAAGTAGGCATACAGCGCCTGCATGTCTTCATCGCTGACTACCGCGTAGGACGGATATGGCATCGCCGGATAGAGCGTCTCGCCATTTTTCGCCACGCCATGACGCACCGCTTTCTGGAAATCGTCGTAGCTGTAGTCACCAATACCGGTGGTTTTATCCGGGGTGATGTTAGTGGAGTAAATGGTGCCAATTGGTGTCGCCATCGGCAATCCACCGGCAAACGGCTTGCCGCCCTCGGTGCTATGGCAGGCTACGCAGTCACCCGCGCGTGCCAGATACTCACCGCGCTTCACCAGAGCGTCCGAACCTGCTTCGTCCGCCACTGCGGCGAACGTCATCGTGCCCAGAAACAGGGCCAAAATGCTTTTGATCATCGCCGTGTTCCTTATGCCTGAACCAGGGGGCCGGGGTTCTTCAGATACTGTTCGCGGATAGCTTTAGCTGACCAATAGCTCAGCGCCGCCACCATGCCGGTTGGGTTATAGCCGAGGCCCTGCGGGAACGCAGAGGCACCTGGCACAAACACGTTAGGCACATCCCAGCTCTGCAGATAACGGTTCACCGCACTGGTTTTCGGATCTTCACCCATGATCGCACCGCCGCTCATATGCGTGGTCTGGTACACGGTGGTATCGAAGTGAGAGCCTGGTCCTTTGGCGCCGCCGATGATCATTTTCGGGTTCATCGCTTCGGTGATCTTGCGCATCTTGCCGACCATAAACTGCGCCATCTTGATGTCGTTGTCCTGCCAGTCAAAGGTCATGCGCAGCAGCGGCTGGCCATAGACATCTTTGTAGTTCGGATCGAGATCGAGATAGTTGGCGCGATACGACTGGTGCGCGCCGTGCGCATCCATCGAAATATGATGGTTATAGGTATCAGCCACAGCGGCTTTCCACTGGCTGCCCCAGTTTGGCGTGCCTTTCGGCGTCGGCAAACCGGAGATCGGTTTGGTACCCGCCTGGTTCACCCAGAACGGGGAGCCGCCAACAAAACCATGTGGGCCGTGGTCGAAGTTGTCTGCGTTGAAGTCATCCACTGCCACGCCCGCACCGCCCGCACCAATAAACGGGTTGGTGGTGGTGTTTTTGTCGAACAGCGCTTTCAGGGTCGAGATGTTCTGATAGGCGAAGTTACGACCCACCACACCTTCGTTGCTGATCGGGTTGTACGGTTTGCCGATGCCTGACAGCAGCATCAGATGCACGTTGTGGAACTGGAACGCAGACAGGATCACCAGATCCGCTGGCTGCACCACTTCACGCCCCTGACCATCCAGATAGGTCACGCCGGTGGCGCGCTTCTTGTCATCGGTCAGATTGACGCGCAGCACGTAGGAGTTGTTACGCAGTTCGAACTTCGGCTCCTGACGCAGCGCGGGCAGAATATTCACGTTCGGAGAAGCTTTGGAGTACATGTAGCAGGCATAACCGCTGCAGTAACCGCAGAAGTTGCACGGCCCCATCTGCGCACCATAGGTGTTGGTGTACGGGCCAGAGGTGTTGGCTGACGGCATATCATAGGGATGATAACCCACTGATTCAGCAGCCTGGGCAAACAGCTGTGCCGAGTAAGTACGCTTCTGCGCAGGCAGTGGGAAAGCACTGGAACGATCCGGCGCGTAAGGGTTACCCCCTTTCTCTTTGCCCTGCAGTTTGCCTTTGATAGACCAGGCGCTGCCGGATGTACCGAACACTTTCTCAGCCTGATCAAAGAACGGCTCCAGCTCATCATAGCTGACGCCGAAATCCTGAATGGTCATGCCTTCCGGGATGAAGTTTTTGCCGTAGCGCTGCTCGTAGTGGCTGCGCAGATTCAGCTCCACCGGATCGACACGGAAATGCACGCCTGACCAGTGCAGACCTGCACCGCCGGTGCCGGTTCCCGGCAAAAACGCCGCCAGCTGGCGATACGGCACCGCAGTTTGCGAGGCATCGTGACGGATGGTCACGGTGCTTTTCGACAGATCCTGGAACAACTTTTTACGGATGTTATAGGTCAGTTCATCAATCGACTGCGGATAGGATCCATCAGGATAGGTATCACGATGTGGACCGCGCTCCAGCGCCACCACCGTCAGACCGGCTTCGGTCAGCTCTTTCGCCATGATGGCTCCGGCCCAGCCGAAACCCACCACCACCGCGTCTACTTTTTTCAATTCATTTGCCACGGTTACGCCCTCTCTCCGCGAATATCCACTGACGGGAACGGATAACGTTCCCCGCGCTCCACCCAATCCATAAAGTCGGCACGTGCGCCAGGGAAGCCAATCAGCTTCCAGCCCACCATGCCCTGATTTCCACCGTGGATCGGATCGCTGAAGTAACCCTCGCGGGTGTTTTGCAGCAGGAAGGAGAAGAAGGTTTTGCTATTGAGCTGCGGGAACTGTGCCTCACCGCTCTCAAACGTGGTCAGCAGTGCGTCCTGCTGTTCGCCGGTTAGCTCAGCGAACACTTTGCCGTGCTGCTTTTTGCTCCAGCCATCGGCATCGGCCAGACCCAGGCGATAAATCTGCTGCGGCACCAGCGGAGACTGATAACCCAGCTCTTTAGGCAGATCGGGATTGAACGGCCCCTGCATATACCAGTTGCTGCCGGTGGCGTACGGCGTGTTCATTTGACGATCGATAAACTCCGGCACACCGGCTTCCAGTGCGCCAGGACCGCGTTCATCATTGGGGATCAGGCGCGCCACTGCCGCAGTGATAAAGGCGAACTCTTCCGCCGTGAACCAGCTTGGCTGATAAGCGCGTGCTTGTTGAGGTGCGACGGGTTGCTCTGCTGCTCCTGCGGCCATCGGCACCACTAACGCGCCCATTGCCGAACCGCCAACGGCCATCGCTGGCGCCAGGGTGATGGTTCTCAGCAGAAAATCCCTGCGACTGTGACCATTTTTTTGTTCTGACATGACATTGCCTCATTACCACATGAATGCGGTATGAAAGTTAACTCGTTGCGTTGTATTGTTTTTTTAGTTGTGGCTTAAGGGATACAGCGTCACTGTTACCGGTAACAGTGCACATAGTGTAACACCACAACTGTTATTAATTTAGTTTCTCGAAACAAATGCGCACAAAATACTTAACAAGTCATGGTGTCGCTTTACATCGCAGCAGCGATGCTGTCATCGTCAGATACAACCCACAACAGACAAAGCACTGTCTGACGCGGTATAAAAGAGTACACATAACAGCGGAGTGCCTATGTTTAAGTCCTATTTTCCGCGGCCAGCGCTGTTTTTCAGCTCGGCCGCGATTTGGAGTTTGATTGCGATTTTTGCCTGGTTTGGCTTTTTCAATGATTTTCCAGCACGCTGGCCTGCGCTACAGGCCGCAATGCAGCAGCCATTGCCAACCAATGCCAGCCGCTTTATTCATGCGAGCCAACTATGGTTTTATGCCTATTACTGGATCGTCGCAGCGATTTTCGCCCTTGCATGGAAGGTGATCGATAACCATCCGTGGCAGCGCTGGTCAGTGTGGGGTGCAGCATTGATCATCTTTGTCACCTGGTTTGGTGTGCAGGTCGGCGTAGCGGTCAATGCCTGGTATGGTCCATTCTATGACTTGATTCAAAAAGCCTTAACCAAAGCCGGATCGGTGCAGATTGCTGAATTTTACCAGCAGGTTCTTGCCTTTTTAGGTATCGCATTGATTGCGGTGGTGATTGGCGTGATGAACTCATTCTTTATCAGCCACTGGGTGTTCCGCTGGCGCACCGCGATGAACAATTACTACATGCACAACTGGCAGCGCCTGCGCCATGTGGAAGGTGCCGCTCAGCGTGTGCAGGAAGACACCATGCGATTTGCCAGCACGTTGGAAGATTGGGGCGTGAGTTTTATTCAGGCGATCATGACGCTGGTAGCGTTCCTGCCGGTGTTGATCACCCTGTCACATCACGTGAAAGATATCCCGCTGTTGGGCAATATCCCGTATGCGTTGGTGATTGCGGCGGTGCTGTGGTCGGTGTTTGGTACCGGACTGCTGGCAATCGTCGGGATTAAGCTGCCAGGGCTGGAGTTCCGCAATCAACGTGTGGAAGCGGCCTATCGTAAAGAGCTGGTGTATGGCGAAGACAACGCCGATCGCGCGTCACCGCCGACGGTAAATGAGCTGTTTAGCCGCGTGCGCTTTAACTATTTCCGTCTCTATTTCCACTATCTCTATTTCAACATCACCCGCATTCTCTATCTGCAGGTCGATAACGTGTTTGGGCTGTTCCTGCTGTTTCCGTCGATTGTTGCCGGGACCATCACACTCGGTTTGCTCAACCAGATTACTAACGTGTTTGACCAGGTGCGCTCATCGTTCCAGTATCTGATCTCCTCCTGGTCAACACTGGTCGAACTGATGTCGATCTACAAACGTCTGCGCAGTTTCGAGCAGATTCTGTCGGATATCCCGCATCAAGAGATGATGCGCGAGTCGGCGGAGTAAGGTTGTTGTAGCGGCGTTATTTATTGCGCATCTGTCAGCGGTTATATCGCTTCAGGTGCGCGCGATAAATCGCGCCGCTACCCTTCTCATCAATCAGCTGCCATCAGTCTGCTAACACCGTAAACACCTTCTCAACCGCATACGCACCCGGATCTTTCACTCCATCCAGACTTTGTTGGTTCAGATAAGCCGAACGTCCCGCTTTGGCACTCTGCATTTTTGCCGTGGCATCCGCGCCTTGCTGAGCGGCTTTCGCCGCAGCGGCCAGTGACTCACCCGCCACTAACGCCTCCAGCGCCGGTTGCAGCGCATCCACTAACGTACGATGCCCCGGCTGCGCGCCACCGTAATGCTTCATGCGCTCCAGACCATGCATTAATGCCTGCGGCAGTGCGCTGCCCTCTTCCAGTTTTTGCCCGGCGCTGGTGAACAGAATCGACATCAGTACGCCGCTTGAACCGCCCATCACCGTCGCCAGTTGCTCACCGATCAGCGCCATTAAGGTCGGTAACTCATCCAGCGGCAACTGCTTGTCACGCAGGCCGCGTTGAATCTTCTTCGCACCCGCAGCAAAGGTTGAGCCGGTATCGCCGTCGCCGACTTTGGCATCCAGCGCATTGAGTTCGCTTTCCAGATCGATCAACGTCTGCGTCACGCGCTCGACATGTTTTGCCACTTCAGCGTTGTCGGACGGATCGAAATCCAGCACGCTGCCGACTTTTTCCGCGCTCTGTAAACTGATCGGTGCAAAATCATAGACCGGTACCCAGCCCAGCACCTGCACCGGCGCATTGAGTGCCTCAAGGAAGGGTTCCTCCAGCGCCAGCAATGACAGCGAGAAGCCTTTCATATCTAAAGCGCTGACCAGGGTTGCCGGACCGATAAGGTGGGTAACCCGCGCCGCCAGTGGCGATTGCAATACTTCGCGCGTCAACACCGCCAGCTCCAGCTGGGAGAAGCCGCCGAGGTTGTTGATCAACAGCAGCGCCTGTTTGCCGTCTGGCAGCGACTGCGCCAGCTTATCGGTCATAATACTGCTGATTTTTCGACTGTTTTGGGTATCCAGTGTCACCACGCCCGGTTCGCCGTGGATGCCCATGCCCAGCTCGCTGTGGCCCGCTTCGACACGTTCATCACGCTTTTCGCCTGGGATATGGCAGGTCGCAAATGCCAGCCCAATCGATGAGGTGGCGTCGATGGCACGCTGCGCCAGCGCTTTAACTTCATCCAGCGATTGCCCCTGCTCGGCGGCAAAACCGGCGATCTTATGCACCAACACGGTTCCAGCGATGCCGCGCGGCTGAGGATTTTCGGGCAGTGCAATATCGTCCTGCACCATCACCAACTCGACGTTGTAGCCGAGATTTTTCGCTTTCTCCGCCGCCAGCCCGAAGTTCAACCGGTCGCCGGTGTAGTTCTTCACAATCAGCAGACAACCTGCATCGCCCGTGACATTGATGATGGCATTGAGCACCGCATCGACGCTCGGTGAGGCAAAGATATCGCCGCATACCGCCGCCGTGAGCATGCCTTTGCCGACAAAACCGGCGTGCGCCGGTTCATGGCCCGATCCGCCGCCGGAGATCAGCGCCACTTTGCTCTTATCCCAATCTGTGCGCACCACCACGCGGATCTCATCACCGAGATCGAGGCGGCTCAGGTTATGCCATGGCGTGCTCAGCAAAACCCCTTCGATGGCTTTGTTCACCAGATCGTTTTTCTCATGCATAAAAAACTGGCTCATTGCTTCCTCTCCATTGGTGTTGTCGAGGTAAAAGGTAGCGTATATCGCGGGGCGAGCGGGGAAGGAAAGTGCGGAAATGCAAAGGGCGGCACACGCCGCCCTTGAGTTTCAGATAACTGCCGCTTACAGCGCGATGCGCAGGACGCTATCCGGGTTTTTTGGTGGCTCTTTACGGGTGCCTGGCTGCTTGATGCTGACAAACAGCGCTTTACCGTCTGCTGACAGCGCCAGGCTGTTTGGCAGGCCCGGTGCTTTCACCGTGCGCTTCACTTTATAAGAGCTGGCGTCGATGATGCTGATCTCGCCGGCTTTACGGTGCGTCACATACAGCTCGTTGCGGTCGGCATTGAACAGTACCGCCAGCGATTCTGGCACATCAATCTTATGAATCACCTGCTGAGTGCGGGAATCCAGCACCAGCACCTGAGGCTGTTTAGAGTCGCTCAGGAAGATGCGATGGCCCTGGGTATCCAGCGCGATATTCAGGAAGAAGTGGTCTTTGTCGCCATCGATTTTCTGACGTTTTTCAATCGCGTTCAGGCGCGTATTGATGGTCACCAGTTCGCCATCGGCGTTGGTTACGTACAACTTCTGTGCCGCAGAATCGATGGCCAGGCCGGTGCCCATTTTACCGGTGTTCGGTACGGTGCTGACCAGCTTCAGGGTTTTGCCATCCACAACCCACACCACGCTCTGCTCACCGAGGCCGGTGACATACACACGATCGGTTGCCGCATCCGCTGCCACTTCACGCGGTTGCAGTGGACGGACGGTTTCGCTGCGCTTACGCGCATCCAGCACCAGCGTGTTCAGCACTTTACCGCTGCTGGCATCGACCGAGGTCAGCGCCGCATCACGGGTATTGCCGAAGAACAGCGTGTTGGTTTTCTGGTTGATAGCGGCGCCAAAGGTCGGCAGATCGGTATTGATGGTCTGCTTCACCGACAGATCCTGCGGATCGAGACGATAAACGGTGCCGCCTTTGGTGCTGGCGTTTTGCGCCGTGGCGAGGAACAGCGCGTTATCGCTGTTGCTGAACGCCAGTTCGTAAGCCCCTTTGGAAATCACCTGGTTCAGCGGCTGAGACTCCGCTGCCAGTACCGCAGCGGAAGATAACAGCGCCGTTGCCAGCAGCAATGGACGTAACGCCCATGTTGTTTTAATCGCTTTCATAACTTCTCCATAGCAAATCCACCGCCTCATGGCAGTGAAGTGAAAGCCCGACAATGCAACCAATTTCAGAATGACAGCCCGAGGCGAGCCGACGAAGGATGTTAGTTTTTGAGAATAGTAATCATTTAGGTAGGAAAGTAACAGAATTTTATGCAGTTACCAACGCCGCCAGGGCACCCTAAGGCACCCTGTCAGCACAGATCGTTAACGCAGACTTATTTGGTCAACTCGGCAGTCATGTGCACGCCGTTGTTGAAGTTGGCTTCAGTCACTTTATAGGAAGCACCAGCTTTATGCGCCTGAGCAGCGATTTGCGCTTCTGCACCATCCAGTGTTGAAGCACATGCGGTGACGCTTTGCGCGAAGCTGGCGAATGGCAGAGCAGAGAGAGCGATAACAGCAGCAAAAGTTTTGATAGATTTCATGGTCATTTCCTCAATGATTTTTTATCGGATAAGGCGTCATCGCCTTGTTGAGATAAATAATAGGCGTGAATTCGATCACAAAAAAGCAGAGAGATTTGCCGTAGTTATTCGATTAATTTGAATATAAAAAGCACATTTGGATTAACCTGTGTGCAAAGGGTTAAAAAACTGGGTTTTTAGAGTGGTGCAGGATTTATGTCTGAAACAGCTGCTTTTCAATCTGTCACCGTTCATGGCTTGAGGCAGGCATTTCAAAGAGATTGCTAACAATACGCACAAGTGTTCAGAAGCAGGCTGGGGCCGCTTAGGGACAGGCAATCCGCAGCGCCGAACAGAATGAGTCTGCCAGGATAGCCCGCAGGACGCGGGCGGCAGGCGGGGCGGCACAGGGATGTGC